>WHTL01000216.1 GCA_009377735.1 Acidimicrobiia bacterium | reverse complement strand
GTGCCGCTCTACGCCTTCGTCGTGGGCTATCTGGGTCAGATCCTCCAGTTCCCGGAGTGGATGACCAATCTATCCCCATTCGGTCACATCCCCCAGGTCCCGGTCGAGGATCTCACCTGGGCGCCCCTCCTCATCCTCACCGCTATCGCTGCGGCGTTGTTGGCAGTGGGCATAGCCGGTTTCCGTCACCGCGACCTCCAGTCAACAACTTGAACCCGGGGTTGAGGACATCGCCAGACGTATACCTCCGCCCTAGGTTCGCCCCGTAGCCGAGGGCTGCCCTCGGTGAGCTCACGGATCAGATCGAGCAAGCGTCTACCCCGCTCTGCCGGGTCGATGTCACCGGCAAGAAGACCCTCGTCGGGATGGTCGACGACCAAGTCGGTGAGACCCACCAGTGGAATCGGCATCTCTTCTGGTGCGCAGCGTGCCATGAGCACCTGATACCCCAAGCCCTGGCGGACTCGATGGCGGCTCGCCACAGGGCGGTCTTGCCCATGCCCTGCTCTCCTCAGATCACCAGCGCCCGGGGGCCGGCTACCAGCCCTTGAAGGAACCGATCGATCCGGGACAGCTCGTCCACACGCCCAACCAGGCCGGGCATGGGACTGAAGGTCCCAATCTTGGCGTCCACTCGTTTCGATCTTACGCTCGTAAACATGACGCAAACGCGTCAGGCGCGTCCTGTCTCGCTGTCTCGCAGGGTTCAGTGGCGAAGTCGATTCGGGTCCCGCATTGAGACCGTCGCACCCCGTCTCAATAAGGATCACCAGCACCCCTCTCTTGATACACCCGCGGTGATCAGTCGCGGCGAACAAGGGCGCGGACGCTGATCACCAGCCCAAAGACACACCACGCCACCACCACAGCCAGATCCTGCCAGCTGGCGGTGTAGGTGTCTGAGAGCAGCCCGGCCCGGAGCATGTCACCTGCTGGCCGCACCGGAAGCACATCGTGGATGGTCTGGAACCAACTGGGGAGCTGGCCCGCCGGGAAGGTGATGGGCGAGAATAGCATGACGAAGAACACCAGCACCTGGCTGAAGAGCTGGGCCAGCAGCGGCGGGAAGCTGACGGCAATGGCATACCCGACTGATGTGGCCATCACGGCCGTCAGGACCGACGCAACCATCAGAAGTGGCCAGTCGATGGCGTAGCTGAACCCATACCGGAGCTGGGCCACCAGCACAGCCGCGGCGATGCTGGGCAGGGCTACCGCCAGCCACACCGCCAGTTCTGACACCAACAACAGCGGGCGGGGTACCGGCAGTGCCCGTAGGTAGGTGAACTCGCCGCTGGTGCGCGACTGGGCGACACCCTGGGGAACGATTACGAGACCCACGACCATGAGCAGAACGGTAGGTGCACCGGTGGACAGGAACTGAGCCGTTGCGGTGTCGATGTTGGGAATGAGAAACCCGAACCCGACGATGATCCCGGCACCGAGAAGCGCCTGGACGACTACCACCAGCGGCAGCATCGCTCCGATCTTGGCGGTGGTCCAACGGAGCAGGGTCGAGAAACTCGTCCAGAACCCGGCATGCGCTGGAACACCGGCGGGAATCTGACCCGACGGGCTGGTAACGGTTAGCTCAGACATTGGTGTGATCCTTCGTAGTAGTGGAGATGGCAGCGGTGGCTCCGTCGCCTTCGGAATCGGGCTCGGATGTGACGGCCAGGTATGCGTCCTCGAGAGTGGCGGGAGCCAACGCGTAGCCTTCGATCCGCTCGTCAGATCGGAGTTTGGTGGCCCAGGCCACGGCCGACTCGGCGTCATTCATGCTGAGGGTGAGAAGCACCCTTCGACCGGCACGGACCCTACGGGAGATGGGGATGGTGATATCGGTGGACGACTCCGACGGATCGACCCCTTGCGGATGGAGCGAGAGCTCCAGTCGGAGGTCGTGGTCGGCCGCTCCTCGTAACTGGGTCGGCGAACCAGCGGCCACCACCTTGCCCCTATCGAGCATCACCAATTCGTCGACCACACGCTCCGCTTCCACCACATTGTGAGTCACCAGCAGTACACCGGCACCCTGGTCACCGAGCCGGCGAACGGCATCCCACAGACGACGACGGCGTGCCGCATCGACGTCGTTGGTCGGTTCGTCGAGGATGACCAGGGGAACCGGTGCGACCGCGGCCATGGCGAAGGCTGTCATCCGGCGCACCCCACCGGATATCCCCCCGCCATCCGGTGTTGCCCGACGATCGAGCCACTCTGAGATATCCAGCTCATCCGCGATCTCCTCAGCGGCTGCCGTCGCTCCATCCCGAGAGAGGCCGCGCAGCCGACCGGCGATCTCAATAGCCGACCTCGGCGTCAGACCGTCGAGCGGCACTTGCGACTGGGGTTGGAGGGCGACACAACGACGTGCCGTGGCCGGATCTGCGACGGTGTCTGCTCCCGCGACCCGGATCGACCCGCTGTCGGGTCGGAGGAGACCGACCACCTGGGAGACCAATGTCGTCTTGCCGGCTCCGTTGTGGCCCAACAGGCCCACGACCTCGCCCGGTCTGACCCGTAGCCCAACGTGGTCGTTGGCCACCACCGAGCCAAATGTTCTCGTGAGGTCAGCGACCTCCAACACTGATTCATTCATCACAACTACCCTTCGTTCACATACCGACAGTATTTGAATACCGACAGTATTCGAATATCGACAGTATCTAGATTCCGTTGGTACGTCAAGCTAGAATGATTGGCATGGTGCAGTCGAAGTCCAGCGGCAAAACACCGCCCAGTCGTGCCGAGCGACAGCGCGCCACCCGAGAGGCGCTGGTCATGGCGGCCCTGCTCACCTTCACCCGCGATGGCTACCACCGGGCGAGTCTCGAGGGGATCGCACACGAAGCCGGGTTCTCCAAAGGTGCGGTCTACTCGAACTTCGACGGCAAGGCCGAGCTCTTCTTGGCAGTGATGGACTACAACCTGGAGAAGTTGCGCGGCCAAGACTGGGATCCGTTCCAGGCACCAGCGACCCACGGCGTACCCACGCCCGATGACGGGCAGGCCGACGACGAAGACGCCGCCCAGATGGTGCGTGGGTTCGGTCTCGCCACTCTGGAGTTCATTGCTATCGCTGCAAGGGATTTCGAGCTCACACGGAAACTGGGGACTCGTGTCCAGAGGATGCTCGACGCGTACAAGCGTGTCGCCGCCGACGCCAGAGCCGACGACGAAGACCTACCGGTGGATCGTGTCGCCCAGCTCATGGTCGCACTCGATCAGGGAGCCTCGCTCCTGGCGCTCACGGGGGTCGCATCGCTAGACGGCGGGGCGATCCGCTCCGGTCTGCGACGCCTCCTCGATCCCCCACCGGCTGACAATGATGACGCCTCACCCATTTCCGACGTCGAGCGGGTGCGAAGGCTGATGGGCGACGTATCCGACGAGGAAGAGAATCAAGAATGATTCTCCCGGAGGTCCGGGACCCTCGCTTTGTGACGATCCGACGCGGTGGGACCCTCACCGACACGGATCACCATCTCCTTGCACTCTGGGCAGCCAACTGCGCGGAACACGTTCTCGACATCTTCGAGACTGCTCAGCCAGACGACCTGCGGCCGCGTAATGCGATCGAGAATGCCCGAGCTTGGGTCCGTGGCGAGGTCAAGATGATGGAATGTCGTGCCGTCGGTGGCCATGCAATGGGAGCGGCGAGAGACCTGCGCGGGGCACCACGCCATGCCGCATACGCTGCCGGCCAGGCGGCAGCAGTCGCCCATGTCGCTGCCCACGAGCTAGGAGCCGCCGCCTATGCGATCAAGGCCGCACGCGCAGCGGCACCGGAAGACGAGAGCGAGGATGCCCGGCGCCTCGAGTGCCAGTGGCAACGCGACCAACTCCCGGGGGAGATCAAGGAACTCGTCCTAGATGACCAGCGATTGCGGAATGAAATCTGCTGGTCGGTTTTCGACGTCTGAGAGAAGGTTCGAACTCGAGGCGGCTATCCAATCTGCCACTGCGATCGCACCCGAACCGGCTTCCTCGATCACGAGACCTGATGAAGCTCTACGACGGGCTTATCGCAGTTTCCCCCTCAGCCGGAGCCATCGTGGCGCATCATCCCCTTACCCAGTCGGCGAGTTCGGGGATACGTGGCATTAGGCTGGTGCGATGTCCCGGACCGACACGGCATCGAGAGTGATCGCCGCCTCGCCTGAACACGTCTACGAAGCATTCGTCGACCCCGAGGCCCTCGTGGAGTGGCTACCACCTGATGGCATGACCGGGAGTTTCGAACATTTCGACCCTAGACCCGGCGGGTCCTACCGAATGATCCTGACCTATGAGGACGTTTCGACCTCGCCCGGCAAGTCGACAGAGAACTCCGACATTGTGGAAGCCCGCATCGTCGAGCTCGTTCCTGATGTCCGTGTAGTGCAGGCGATCGACTTCGTCTCCGACGACCCCTCCTTCGCCGGCACGATGACCATGGCGTGGGAGGTAGCCGCTGACGACGATGGAACTCTGGTGACGTTCCGAGCCGACAACGTTCCCTCCGGCATCTCGGCGGAAGACCACGCTGCCGGACTCGCATCATCACTGGCCAACCTCGCTGCGTACACGGAAAAGTAACCGTCAAGACCTAATGACCAGCCCGGCCTCTCACCGCGCTTTGACCTTTCCTGGCACGAAGGCGGATACGGTTGGTTCGTCAGGGAGGTGGAATCGACAAGGAAACCGGTCGGGATCGGCCCCGGGGCCGGAGACACCCACTCGAGGGCCGGTGATCTTCTGCGCCGGTGGTGTGGCTGGAATGAATGCCCATTCTTCACCAAATAGGTCATCGCCGTTATTGGTCAGGTCGACTCTGAAGCATTCTGCGAGGCACCCTGGACCTCGGGCGTGGGAGCGTTCAGCGAGGGGATGCTTACGTGGTTTGCGGGTGCGACGATGACGGGCGAGGTCAGTGCCAGAGGTTACTTCCCCGGCACGGAGCAGCACACCGGTTGGGATGTCTAGTTGGCCACAGACCATGTTCAGGTTGTGATGGATGCCGTAGCTGAGATAGCAGTACAGATGTCCTGGTGGTCCGAACATCGTCTCATTCCGTACAGTCCGACCTCGGTAGGTATGGGCGGCGGGGTCGTTGGGACCGTCATAGACTTCGACCTCGGTGATGCGGATGCTCACCTGTCCTTCGGCTGACGTGTGGCTGAGGGTGCCATCGAATACTTCCGGGGCGACTTCTAGGGCAGGACGGGCGAAGAAGGACCGATCGATCACGTGTTGAGACCGTTCCGGATGAGAAAGGTCACGACTGATCTTCCGTCACGGCTCGGTTGTAATCCATGCCGATATCGAGCCACCAGGACAGTTGTTCGTCGCTGGCAATCGCCTCTTCAGTTACCGAAATCCAGCCGGGCCCCATGCTCCGGCCGGTTCCCATCTCGGCCTGCCACGCCCCGGGCGCCTGCATTAATTCGTCGTGTCGTTCGGCATCGACGCGGACCAACAGATCGCCGCCCTTGAGTGCGCTGGCAACCATCTTCTCGTTCACCATGAACGAACGTCCGCCGAACATCGAAACCTCACGCAGAGATGACTCACCACCCAGCAACTCACGAACACGTTCGATCAACTCCGATTGTTCAGTATCTGACATGTCGAACCTTGTGACTGGTCTCGGATTTGCTTGTGATAGTTCTGATCTCAACTCCGCAGGATTTTCTCCATCGCCAGCGCCATCGTAGGACCGGTGCTCTGGGTGACGCTGGCCAAGCAGGACTCGAACCCTTCCTAGGACACCTCGGACCTGCCCGGCTAGCGCGCCACCCGGTAGCGGAGGTAGACGACCCTTGAGCTGAAGCTGCGGGTTTCGACAAGCTCAAGTTCCACCCGACGCTCGCTCCGGGGAAAGAACGGAACGCCACCGCCAACCAGCAGCGGGTAGACCCTGACCCGGTACTCGTCGATCAGACCCAAGGCGGCCGCCTCTGCGGCGAGTGTCGCGCCGCCGATCGCGATGTCGCCCTCAGCCGGTTCGGCTCGCAACCGCTCGATTTCCTCCGCCAGGCCCACCGGACGCCAGGCGGGCGTTGCCCTGGACCTCCGACAACGTGGTGGAGAACACCACCTTCGGGAGCGCCTTCCAGATCGCGGCGAATTCGAGCGTCGAGAAGTCGAGCGTCGGGTTCTGGTCGGTGGTCTCCCAGTACAGCATGGTCTAATACAGCCGTCGTCCCAGCAGATAGACGCCGACCTGTCGGACCTCGTCGGTGGCGAGCCGGAACACCTCCTCGTCGGGTGCCGTCCAGTCGAAGCCGCCGTCCGGACCGACGATATACCCATCCAGCGACACGGCCATCGAGTAGGTCACGCGGCGCATCAGAAGTCCTCCTTGGTAGTGGATTGAACGGTACAGCCGCCGGGCTCACCTCGGATCGCAAGGCGGATGAGCGCTGCCGGCTAACCGTGATGTGGGGTAAGTTCGATGTCGAAGCCGAGTTGTAATTAGATGCTCATTCGCTCCCCGTAGCGTGCGACCATCGTCCGGGCTGCTTCGTCTACCACTTGGAGCGTCTCTTCTTCATTGAGCGACCAGTTGCCGTGGACTAGGCGGGGCCAGAAGATGACAGTGGCGATCATGCCAAGGAACTGCGCTGCCGCCACGTCCGGATCATCAACGTTGGCGGTTCCCGCAGCG
>WHTL01000095.1 GCA_009377735.1 Acidimicrobiia bacterium | reverse complement strand
GTGCCGCCGGGAAGATGATCGACGAAGTCCGTCGTCAGTTCCGTGAGATCGCCGGACTCAAGGATGGCGATCCCGAAGCCCGTCCCGACTACACCGCTTGCGTCGACATCGCCACCGGGTCTGCCCTCCGGGAGATGATCGTGCCGGGATTGCTCGTCGTCGTCGTCCCGATAGTTGTTGGATACATCGACACCGAGATGCTCGGTGGGTTACTCGCCGGGTCATTGGTCACCGGTTTCCTCCTCGCCATTTTCATGGCCAACGCCGGTGGTGCCTGGGACAACGCCAAGAAGTTCATCGAGGCCGGTGCCTTTGGTGGCAAGGGCTCGGAGAGTCACAAGGCGGCGGTAATAGGTGACACGGTGGGTGATCCCTTCAAGGACACCTCGGGTCCTGCGATGAACATCGTCATCAAGATCATGACCATCGTCTCCCTCATCTTCGCCTCCGGCTTCGTGGGGTGATGACGATCCCCGACGTGTTTTCTCCGTAATAGTTAGGCTCCTGACGAGATCGGGGCACCCCGGGCACGCTGGGGGTCGCTCGACATGAGGAGGAAGCATGTTGGTAACGGTTCGGGAATCGAGGTGGTCGATCCGCTCGGCCATGATCCTGTTGTTGGCGGTCATGACGCTGTTGGCCGCCTGTTCTCCCATCGAGGAAGATGGCGACGGGGAGGAGGAAGGTGGGGACACCACTACCGCGGCTGAGGAGACTGGCGGAGGCGACACCACCACCGGGGACGATACCGCAACCACGGCCGCATCGGGCGACGGGGGCGGTGAGGGTGGTCAGCTCTCGATTGCCACCGGTGGCACCGGCGGGGTCTACTACCCGCTCGGAGGGGGATTCGCCACCGTGATCCGCGAGAACGTGGAGGGCTATGACGGGAGTGTCATGGAGACGAACGCCTCCGTCGACAACATGCTCCTCATCCAGAACGGTGACGCCGACCTTGCACTCGCCCTGGGTGACACTGTCGCACTCGCCGTGGCAGGCGAAGCCGACTTCGAGGGCGCCCCAGTCGAGGCCTGCGCCATCGGCAAGATGTACAGCAACTTCACCCAACTTGTCACCAGTGGTGACAGCGGGATCGCAAGTGTCGCCGATTTGGAAGGCATGCGGGTCTCCCTTGGTTCACCGGGCTCAGGAACAGAGGTGATCGCCCTTCGGATCCTTGAGGCTGCGGGACTCGATCCCGACGCTGACATTGAGAGACTACAGCTTGGTGTTGACGAGACGACGGCGGGGTTGCGCGATGGCACCATCGACGCCGGCTTCTGGTCTGGTGGGCTGCCCACCGGTGCTCTGGTGGAGTACGCCACCACCGGCGACATGGTGATCGTCCCCACTGCGGACTTTGCTGAAGACCTCGCGTCTACCCACGGCCCCTACTACCTGGCCCAGGACATCCCGGCCGACACCTACGAGAACCAGTCCGAACCAGTCCCAACCATCGTTGTCCCCAACATCTTGGTGGTCTCAAGCGAGATGGACGAGGAGCTGCAGCAGAACATCACCGCGGCGATCTTCGACAACAAGGAACAACTAGTCCAGGTGCACCCGGCTGCAGAGGAGTTCGATGCCGCCACTGCCGATGACGTCGAGTTCGTTGACATCTGCCCGGGTTCCCAGGCCTACTACGACGAGCAGGGCTGATGTGGAGGTCCGCTGGAGTGCCTCACTCATTGCTCTCGTGGCCATCCTGGCCATCGCGAGCGTGCCCGGCACAGGGGATGACGTATCACGGCTGACCATTAGAGACGCCGAAGGGGGAGCGCTGCTCGCCAGCGTTCCCCTACCGGCTGATGGCGCCGTGGCCTTGCGGTATCGCAATTCGCTCTATGGGTCACTGGCAGAGGAACGGTTCACGATCACAGACGATGGAGAGCTGCAGCTGGTGCAGCTGGCGTCCGACGAGCTCGCCGTGCTGGAAGAGTACTACGCTATCGCCACACCGGCGTGGCGAGCAGCCGACGATGACCGTAGGGCCTGGCTGGCGGAACCCGCCCTAGCCATGACCACCGAGCAGCTCAGGATCGCCGCCACCGATCTCGGTGAGAGGACTCTCATCGTGGAAGGAGAGGAACCGTTACCGCTTTGGGAGTTGCAGGGAGCGGATCCGACCGTCGTTCTTGGGGTCGAGGACAGGACACTAATTGGCTACTGAGGAAGAGCAGGGAATCGTCCCCGAGAACACCGAGGTCGACGAAGAAGCCCTCATCGCCGAATATGAGGCGGAGAGACCCGCTCGGCGGCTGAGCGGTCTGCCTCTTCGGCTGGTACAGATCGGCAGCGCAGCAGTGTCGCTCTTGGGGTTGTGGTGGGTCTTCTCGCCAATCGCCAAACAGCTATACCTCCCGCTGTTCCTGATGGGCGCCACCGCGCTGACCTTTCTCGTCTATCGGGCGAGAGAACGGTCAGATGAGAAGATTGCGGTGGCGCGTCATGACAATCCAGGTGTCCTTGACTGGCTGCTCGCAGGGATCTCGTTGGTGCCGTTTGCCTACATCGCCCTCGATTGGCAGACGTTCTTCCGTCGTGCCGTGAACCCAACCGTTCTCGATCTGGTGATGGGGACCCTCGCCCTGGTGCTGGTATTGGAGGCCACACGGCGAACGGTGGGTCTCATCGTCCCCGGGGTGGTGATCTTCTTTTTCATATACGCCTACCTGGGTCCGCTCGTTCCGGCACCATTCGACACCGATAGCCACACCTGGGAGCGACTGGTCGGTCACAACGTCATGAGCACGTCAGGTCTCTTTGGTGTCCCCCTCGATGTCGCCGCGACCTACATCATTCTGTTCACGATCTATGGAGCGGTCTTGGAGTATTCGGGTGCGAGCAAGTTCTTCCTGGATCTCTCCTTCGCAGCCTTCGGTCAATCAAGAGCCGGTCCGGGACGCACCGTCACCCTCGCCGGCTTCCTGCTCGGGACCGTTTCTGGTTCTGGGGTGGCAACCACGGTCACCCTGGGCGGTGTCTCCTGGCCGGTTCTCCGACGTTCCGGATACCCACCGGAGGAAGGGGGTGGTCTACTGGCGGCTGCCGGTATCGGTGCCATCCTCTCACCGCCGACCCTCGGCGCCGCCGCCTTCATAATCGCCGAGCTCCTACGGGTCTCCTACCTGGAGGTCCTGATATGGGCCACCATCCCCACCCTTCTCTACTACCTGGGGATCATCCTGGCGATAGAGATGGATGCCCGCCGCTTCCACACCGAGGCGGTTGTGATCGAGGCCCAGTCGACCAAACGCCTTCTGTTCCGCTACGGGTATCACTTCAGCTCGCTCATCGCCATCGTGGTGTTCATGTGGATGGGGATGACACCCTTCCGTGCGGTGGTGCTGGCCACTGGGCTTGCCTTCCTGCTCAGCTTTCTGGAACGTCGCTCCTGGCTGACGCCAATGCGGGTATTCGAATCGCTGGCGGCGGGCACGATGAGCGCCCTCTCCGTCGTGTCCGTAATGGCGGCATCGGGGCTGGTGGTGGGTGTCATGACGCTCACAGGGCTTGGATTGAGGCTGGCGAACATCATCGTCACCCTGGCAGGGGGAAATCTCCCTTTGACGGCCATCTACTCGGCTGTGTCGGTGGTCCTCTTGGGGCTGGCGGTACCGGTGACTGCCAGCTTCATCATCAGCTGGGTAATCATCGGTCCGGCACTACAGCAACTCGGTGTGCCGGCCTACGCGGCCGCCATGTTCATCTTCTATTACGCGGTGCTGTCGGAGGTTTCCCCGCCAACCGCCCTGTCCCCGTTCGCCGCATCGGCCATCACCGGTGGTAAGGCGGTTAGGACCATGTGGCTCACGTGGAAGTACACCTTGCCTGCCTTCTTGGTCCCGTTCGTTTTCGTCCTCGCCCCAGCTGGGGAGGGCCTCCTCTTCCGTGGTGGTTTCCCCACCGTGGTCGTCGCGGTCGTGACTGCTACGGCAGCAGTGGGGTCGCTGGCAGTGGTGACGGGCGGCTGGCTGCTCGGACCCGCCGGCTGGCCCGAACGTGTCCTCTTCACCGGGGCCGCATTCTGTCTCCTCGTCACCACCCCCCTGTGGATCGGCCTCGGAGCAGGTTTGGGTGCCCTTGGATTCGCCGTGCATCTGTTCCAACGTCGCAGGCACAGCCTTGTCCCCCCGCCGAAGGCGGGGGGACGGTTCCTGCGAAGTAGGTAAGGGGCCAAGTAGCCTCGGCGGTCGCGAGCCGATCGCTTCGCGGAGGGGGGCACCTCCGCGAAGGGGGAGAGCTGTGAGGTGGGGGGAGGGGGCTCGTTTTCACACGCTTTCGGCGTGGCGTCACAATGGTGCGGTGACCGCACAGATCATCCTCGTTCGACATGCCGAGTCCGCCTCGAACCTCGCCCGACGTTGGCAGGGGAGGGGTGAGTCCGATCTCAGCGCCACCGGGGTGAACCAGGTGGCTGCCGTTACCCCACGCCTCAAGGAGATCGCCCCCGACCTCCTTGTCAGCAGTCCCTTGGAAAGGACGAAGGTGACCGCGTCAGCGATTGGTGTCCCCGAGATCGACGATCGGTTCGTCGAGATCGACCTCGGCAAATGGGAGGGTTTGGGTTTCGACGAGGTGGTGGAGGAACACGGTGACGAATTGCAAGCCATCGTGACCGACCTCGATCAACCCTTCGGGGCTACGGGTGAGAGTACCAATGACGTAATCGATCGCGTCTACGGAGCCATTGGCGATCTGGTTGACAGGGTGGGTTCTGGCGGCACGGCGGTGGTGGTGACACATGGTGGTGTTATCGACGCCATCGTCCGTCATCTCGTACCCGGTAACACACGTGTCTTTGGTCAGGTCGACAACACCTCTCTCACCAGCCTTTGGGTGCACGAGCATTGGATGGGAATCCACCGTTTCAACGACGTGGGTCATCTCGGGCTGCATCCCAAGGCCGTCGAGGAGGCAGTTGCCGAGGGCGAACCTGTCCTGGCGCTGGTGCGGCACGGTCAGACCAGGGCGAATACGGAGTATCGCTGGCAGGGCCAGGAGTGCTGGGGTTTAGACGAGATCGGCGAGGAGCAGGCGGACGCACTGGGACGTTTCTACGCTTCGTCATTCGACAGTGTCTACACCTCGCCCCTGGACCGTGCGATGTCGACTGCCGCGCGACTCACCACCGATCCCGTGGTGGTTGACGACCTGATGGAGATGAACATGGGGGAGTGGGAAGGCATGACTGCCGACGACATCAGGGCGCGGGACCCGGACCTTTTCGCCGCGATCTTCGAGCGGGAAGAGGATCTGCCCCGTGGTCAAACCGGCGAAACCTGGGAATCGGTCGGGGAAAGGCTCCTGGGTGTCCTTAGACGTATCAAGACACCTGGTGGCGTGATTACCGCTGCCGTTTCGCATGGTGCCGCCATTCGAGCCCTTATCACTGCACTCGCCGAGCCCGACGAATTCACCCAGCCCCGCCTGGCGAGCCCACAGAATACGTCCGTGTCTCACCTCGTGCTCGGCTCCCGTGGACCCCAGTTCGCCAGCTACGGGATGGCCCCACACCTCGACACGATGCTCTCCGGTCAGCTAGGACGGTCTTGACGTGTCTACCAATCCCTACGACAGCGAAGCCTATGTTCGAGCCAATCGGTTCGACCCCACCCACCTCGCCAAGGTGACCCGGCTTCTCGACCCCAAAGCAGGTGCGAAGGTTCTCGAGGTGGGATGCGGACGGGGCTACCTCACCAAGGCAATGATCGAGGAACTGGATCTCGATGTCATTGGAACCGACGTCAACCCCAACGCCGAAGGCGAAGCGGTCAGTGACAGGGTGCGGGCAATGTCGGCTGAAGACCTGGACTTCCCCGACGACCATTTTGATCACATAGTCACCGTCCACGCCATCGAGCACATCCCGCCAATCGAGATGGCGTTTGCCGAGATGACCAGGGTCCTCAAGCCGGGAGGGACACTCTTGGCGATCTACCCTGCCGAGCCCATCCAGGGCCTTTTCGCCATCCCCACCTCGATCATCCTCCACGGCACGCCCTTCAAGGCCCGTGAGGTGCACTGCCACAAACTCACCCCCTCCAAGGTACGGGCGATCGCCACGCCCTTCGGATTGACCGAGACCCATCACGAGTTCAACCTGCTCCGCTCCCCCCAGTTCGTAAGCGTCTTCCAGAAGTAGTCGCTGTTGGGTCTGGGGGGCTCTTATCTCTGGGGGGCTCTCTCTGCCCCCCAGAACCCCCACGGCTGCCTCTCCCTAGCCTTTCGCGTGGTCGGGGCCGTCCGACCTCACCTCCCCGTGACGGTTTCTGTCTGTCGGGTGGGTTTGTCTGCGGGTTTGGTGTGATTCGGACTGGTCTCTTACCTGGTCGGGTGGTTAGCTGGTGGTTCGGTGGTGCGGCCAGGTGTTTCCCGCCCGCCGTTATGGCATCTGCCGGACCACCGCATGTGGAGAGTTCGAAGTGGTCGCCTGGTGCGGCACATCTGGTTCGTAATCAGGCCACCCTTGGGTTCACCGGCCGATGTCGTTTGGATCCTGATTTTCCGACTCTCTGTCAATGGACACGGGTCGTAGCGTGGGGTAAATGATGTCCCCTGCGCTCAAGATCGGGGTTCTGCTTGTCCAATTGGGGACACCTGACTCCACCCGAGTTGGCGATGTGCGCCGCTACCTCGACCAGTTCCTATCTGATGGAAGGGTTCTCGACATGCCGGCGCCTTTCCGTTGGCTCCTACTCAAGACGGTGATCCTGCCGTTCCGGCCACGAAGATCGGCGAAGGCGTACGAGAAGATCTGGACGGAGCGGGGCTCGCCCCTGCTATTCCACAGCGAGGATCTGGCGGAGAAGGTGGCGGACAGACTGGGCGGCAGTTATGTCGTCGAGGTGGGTATGCGCTATCAGAACCCATCCATTTCGTCGGCAGTGGAGCGACTCATGGAAGGTGGAGCCGATCGCATCGTGGCGGTTCCCCTGTTTCCCCAGTATGCGTCGGCGGCGTCGGGCTCGGCGTCCGCCGAGGTGCATCGTGTCATCTCGGAGCGTTACAACCTGCCCGAGCTCACAGTTGTGGGGGATTTCTTTGCGGATCCCGGGTTCACCTCTGCCAGCAGCGAAATCGCCAAGCCTCTCCTCGACGAGTTCGGTGCCGACCATGTTCTCTTCTCCTACCATGGGACGCCGGAGAGCCAGATCCGAAAGGGCCACGAGTCTGGTGACTGTCTCACGGCCGGGTGCTCAGATCGGATAACCGTCGTCAACCGCTTCTGTTATCGAGCACAGTGCCACGCCACCACCCGAGCTCTCGGTGAACAGCTCGGACTCGACGAGGACACCTACTCCACCAGCTTTCAGTCCCGTCTTGCTCCCAAAAAGTGGATCGAGCCCTACACGGACCATGTCCTTCCTGAACTCCACCAAGCCGGTGTCAGGCGGCTGGCGGTCATGACCCCTTCATTCACCATTGACTGTCTGGAGACCATCGAAGAGATCGGGATGCGGGGTCGGCAACAATGGACGGACCTCGGTGGCGATGATCTGCTACTTGTCCCCTGCGTCAACTCCCAGCCCACGTGGGCCGATGCCGTAGCCGATATGGTCCGAGCCAGGGTGGTTGCGCCGTCGATGCAATGATCGACCTGGAGCAGGCAGCCCGCATCTATCGGGAGACCCAGATAAACCTCTGCCAGGGCTTGGCCGAAGTCGACGGTGGGACGTTTCACCCGGACATTTGGACCCGCGACGGCGGGGGAGGCGGGGATAGTCGCGTTCTCGAGGGTGATGGCTCGCTGGAGAAGTCGGCAGTGCTCTTCTCGGATGTGTGGGGTGAGACACCGGAGCGGCTTTCGGAGTCGGTTGCCGCAGACAGCCGCTCCTTTCGTGCCACGGGCATATCGACCATCGTGCATCCTCGCAATCCGCATGCTCCCACCGTTCACGCCAACCTCCGGTGCTTTCGGCTCGACAACGGCGAGGGTTGGTTCGGGGGAGGGGTAGATCTCACGCCTTTCTACCTTTATGAGGAGGACGCCCGTGACTTCCATGGTGCGCTTCGGGCGGTCTGCGGACGGCATCCCGTGGCCGACTATGCGGGATGGAAGAAGGCGTGTGACGACTATTTTTTCCTGCCGCATCGCGGTGAGGCCAGGGGTATCGGGGGGATCTTCTTTGACCATGTCGATGCCCCGGGAATGCTCGAGTTCCAACGGGATCTGGGCGCAACCCTCCTGGAGGTCTACCTCACCATCCTGGGGCGTCGCATCGACATCAGCTATGGCCCGGATGAGGAGGCATGGCATCTCATCCGCCGCGGTCGGTACGCCGAGTTCAACCTGGTGTGGGACCGGGGAACGAGGTTCGGATTGGAGACCGCCGGCCGCACCGAGAGCATCCTCTCATCGCTGCCACCTCGGGTGCGTTGGGACTATCAAAACCAGCCCGGGCCGGGAACCGTCGAGGCCCGGCTAGTGGATCTCCTTCGGGCCGACCCTCGGGACTGGTAATCAGGAGCCGGTGGACCACTAGGAGGCTGGTGTGGAATGCCGTTGTGCAGATCGGCGGCCAGGCGCGCCGGTCGCAAGGACGCACGACGACGGCGCACCCTGTGCGGTGCTCCTCGGAGGAGGACGCCGCGAGCGGTGATGACTGGTCGTCGAGATGTGGGGCATGTGTTTCACACCAGCCTCCTAGTCGTTGCGAAGCAGAGAGTCTGGTCGATCGAGCTCCAGGATGCGCTCTGCCGCGCTCAGATGATCGCGTTCCGCCCGAGCCATCCGTTCCTTGGCTTCGATCTCCTCCAAACGGAGTTTGTGCCGTTGTCCCATCAGATACCGCATTGCCACCGTCACTGCGCCGATGAGTGCGATTCCCATGACTGCATAGATCAGTGGTCCCTGAGCCTGACCCAGCTTCTCGATGATCGGGATGGATATCGCCATCGCAGGGATGATCAGCAACGGTGTCCAGCTACCCCGGTGTTCCCGCCGGTAGGTGTTCCCGTTTTCGTCGACGTTCCTGTGTATATGCATGAGTCATCTCCCGTTCGTGGTGCACCGGGACTCCATTTCGCGGTGCGTACACCAAGAACGTATCCCTGCCACAACGAGGACGTCGTCCCCCGAAAGGGTGATTGGTACTCACCCTATGGGGTAAACAGATCAGACCGTGGTGGGTGGCTCCAGGTCGCTATCCGGCTCCTCCCGGATTCGCACGGCGTCATCGAGCTCCAAGATGCGCTCCGCGGCGCTGAGATGATCTCGCTCGGCGCGGACTACCTTCTCCTGGGCGGAAATCTCCTCAAGACGCAATTTGTGGCGGTGATCCATGAGATACCGGGTGGCTACCGTTACGGAAGCGATGAGCACGATCGCAGCGATCACATAGACGAGCGGTCCCGAGGCATCGCCCAAAACCGCGAATATCGGGATGGACAGGGCCATGGCAGGGATGAGGAGATACCATCCCCAACTGCCATCGTCATCCTCATCGGACTTATCTACGTCTTCTTCGGCCAATCAAAAACCACCAGTCGCTAGGCCCCTGAGGATACTCAATTGGTCGACGTATTCCCTAGTGTCCTGTCCGGAAGATCATGCATGTAGCGAACCCACCGGACAGGGCACTAGCTGCCCTTGACCATGAACGTCACCTTGAGATGGACCCGATGCTCGCTCACGGATCCATCGGCGACGCGCAAGGAGTGGTCCTTGACCCAAACAGACTCGATGTTATCGACGGTGCTGGAAGCCTGGGCGACACCGGCATTGATGGCGCTCTCGTACGAATCGCCGGCAGCGATCACCTCGATAACCTTGGCTACTGACATGGCCTTGTTCCTTTCTATCAGGCACGAACAAAGCTAGCTTCGTCGGCACCCCTGTGCGTGCTGTTTGTCCCAGCGGCGAATTTCCCGACTGGACGTTGACTTCCGGGGCGCGGTAGTTTTCGCCGCGATGGGTCATCCTTCATTTGCGTCCCTCTCCTTTGCGTACCCTGCCGTACCGCTTCCCCGACGGGAGGCAATCGCCGACGCGCTATCTGCCTGGGACTCACCGGACGTCTTTGTCTTCTCCACCTGCCTTCGTGTCGAGGTCGCTGGTCCCGTCACCGATTCCGACCTGGTAGATCGGTTCGAGAGAGTCGCACCGGGAGGGGTATCCGAAGGCAAACTCCGCTCGGGTGCCGACGCCATCGAGCACGTCTTCTCGGTGGTGGCCGGGCTCCAGTCCCCCATACGGGGGGAACACGAGGTGCTGACCCAGTTCCGTGCTCAGGTGGTTCGCAGTGGGCTCACCCCTCCATTGCGACGGATGGTGGAGCGTGCCGTCTCCGTGGGCCGCGACGTTCGCCGACACGTCGAGGCTCCCCGTGGCTCCCTTGCCCGCATCGCCGTCGATCGGATCGGCGATGTCGACCACATGGCCGTGGTCGGTGGCGGAGAGATGGCTCGCTCGGTGATCGAGGTCGTCTCCGAGAGAAGACCGGGCACCTCGATCACAATGGTGCTGAGGCAACCCGAGAACGTACTTCCACCAGACGGTGTTGAGGTTCTGGGCATGGACAGCCTGCGTCGGGTGTTGGGATCCTTTCCTGTCGTGGTGTCGGCCACATCCACGAGTGGCCGGTTGGTCTCGGAACGGGATGTAGAGCGATCTTTGGCAGATCGGGACACGGAACTTCTCCTAATCGATCTGGCGATGCCGCCCGATTTCGACCGTCCCCAGGCTGCCAATCTCACCTATCTCACGGTCGATGACCTAGCCGACCGGATCACGGCTGTCACGCCCGACGACGACCTGGATCTCATGGTCGCTGGTGCCGCGCGGGAGACTTGGAGGGCACATGCGCACGCCGATGAGGTCGGACCCGTGATCGGTAGTCTCTTCGCGGTCGTCGACGAGGTGGTGGAGTCAACAGTGAACCGGTTTTCTGGGCGTCTCCGTGAGGACGGCGACACCGAAGTTCTGCGTCAGGCTGTGCACACTGCCGTCCGAAAGATGCTCGCCAAACCCGTCGACCACATCCACACCTCCACTTCTCCTGCGGAGACTGCCGCCTCGGTAGAGGCCATCTTCGACCTGCATGGCGAGAAGAGGGTCGTGGACGAAGCCCAGAGTTGACTCGTCTCCGGATAGCGACGCGGGGCTCGGAGCTGGCACGAGCCCAGACGGAAATCGTCACGTCCAAGCTGACCGATCTCGGAATCGAATCCCAGATCGTGGTGGTGGAAACAACAGGTGACCGGGACCGGACCTCATCCGTCACGGCCCTCACCGAGACGGGCGCCTTTGTGCGGTCGGTGCAGGAATCGGTCCTCTCGGGGGAGGCCGATCTTGCCGTTCACTCCCACAAAGATCTGCCGGTTGTGGGACCGGATGGGCTGATCGGTGTGGTGGTGGACCGGGGCGAGCCATGGGATGTCCTCTGCGGATCGACCCTCGATGAGTTACCAGAGGGAGCAAAAGTTGGTACAGGTAGCCCGCGACGTGGAGTCCAGTTGCGACAGCTGCGCAGCGACCTCGATGTTGTGGATATAAGGGGCAATGTCCCTACGAGGCTTCGGGCGGTTGAACGGGGCGATCTGGATGCCGTGGTCCTCGCCGAGGCCGGTCTTACCCGTCTCAGTCTGGACGACCACATCTCGGAGCGTTTCGGTGTCGATCAGATGGTTCCCGCTCCCGCACAGGCCTCGATCCTGGTGGAGGCACGGCCCGAGCACGCCGAACTGCTGAGCAAGATCGAGAACGTAGGTGTTTCACAGGCCGTGACAGCCGAGCGGGAACTGTTGGCGATCACGGGCGCAGGTTGCCGCTCCGCCCTGGGTGCTTGGGGTGTCAACACCCCAGACGGTGTGGCGCTCACTGCCTTCGTGAGCGATGCCGATGGCTCCCGGCGGACGACCGCCGTTGGATCTGATGCCGCCGAGAAGGTGCGAATCGGGCTGGGGCTGGACAGGGTTTGAGATGACACGGGTCGCCCTCACTACCACTTCTGACCAGGCTGCCGCTGCTGCCCGCAGCCTCCTGGAAGCAGGACACAAACCGGTGCAGCTCCCCTGCATCGAGGTCCGGCCCGCCAATCTGGGGCAGATCGACGAGATACGTCACCTCGCCGACAGCAGCGACGTGATCCTCATCACCTCCGCAAGGGCCGTGCGCGCCGTGTGGGATGACGAACCTATGCCACAGACCCCGGTGGTGACGGTGGGTGACGCCTCCGCTGCCGCAGTCCGCCAGTCAGGAGGAGTCGTCACGTTCGCCGGGTCGGGCGATCTGGCGGGGGTCCTCGATTCCGTGCAACTCGACAACCAAACCATCCTCTATCCATGCTCGTCGCTAACCGATCACAAAACCCGCCAGGATCAGATCGAGGCCGTGGGAGGGAAGCCCGTCATCATCACTGCATACGACGTCACCCCGATC
>WHTL01000041.1 GCA_009377735.1 Acidimicrobiia bacterium | reverse complement strand
TCGGTCGGTGTCACGGTCCCATTATTGGAGATCGGAGCGTCCCGTGGGCTGATTTCGTCACGGGATCCCTTTCTCTTCTGGGGATCTGGTTCTCCCATACTCCCTCATACTTGGGTCGTCCTATCTCGCTGTCACAAATCCGACGTCACGGGAACGGCCGGGGTTCCCTCTGTTTAGTGGGTGGCGAGTGGTTAGAACGAGAGACGGGGGTCGGGGCGGTCCGGATCGATCCGGTAGCGCTCTAGCACATCTTTCATCAGATCCGGGTCGGCACCCGAGGTACGAATTAGTTCCGATATGACGGTGGCAACGACGTAACGATGGTCGGTCTCGAAGAAGTCCCGCAGTGCCTCGCGGTTGTCGGAGCGACCAAAACCGTCGGTCCCGAGGGTGGCAAAGGGGCCGGGCACCCACTGGGAGATCTGATCGGGAACGGCCTTCATGAAGTCGGAAACCGCAACGATCGGCCCTGGGAGGTCAGCGAGCTTCGACGCGACCTGGGAGGTTCGTGGCTCTGCATCGGGGTGGAGACGATTCCACCGCTCCGTGGTCATAGCCTGTTCCCGCAGAAGCTTGTAGGACGTGGCCGACCACAGGTCGACACCGATCCCAAAATGCTCGGCCAACTCGTCGGCAGCACGTCGGGCCGCCAGGTTGGCGGTACCCGAGAACAAGACGGTGGCCTTGTGATCGACACCCTCCGGTGACTCCTTCCATCGATAGAGACCGTCGATCACACCCTGATCGACGCCGTCTGGCTTGGGGGGCTGTGCAAAGTTCTCGTTGTAGAGGGTGAGGTAGTAGTAGATGTCCTCGGGATTCTCCCCATACATGCGGTGGAGTCCGTCCCTGATGATTACACCCACCTCGTAGGCGAAGGCGGGATCATATGCCTGGCACGTTGGCACCGTGGAGGCGAGGAGCAGACTGTGCCCATCCTGGTGTTGTAGGCCCTCCCCTTCGAGGGTGGTCCGCCCGGCCGTACCGCCGAGCAGGAATCCCCTGGTCCTGGAGTCCGCTGCAGACCAGAGCAGGTCGCCGACACGTTGGAATCCGAACATCGAATAGAAGATGAAGAAGGGAACCATGGGTACACCCCTGGTGGCGTAGGACGTTCCCGCAGCAATCCAGCTTGCGGCCGATCCGGCCTCCGTTATGCCCTCCTCTAGTATCTGGCCATCCTGACCCTCCGCGTAGGAGAGCAGCATCTTGGCATCGACGGGCTCGTATAGCTGGCCCCGGGAGGCGTAGATTTTGAGCTCACGGAAAAGGGAGTCCATTCCGAATGTTCGTGCCTCGTCGGGAACGATTGGCACCACCCGGGGACCGAAGTTCTCTTCGCGGGCGAGACCCCTGAGAAGACGGGTGAAAGCTGTAGTCGTGGACGCCTCCACCTTCCCCGAGCCAGCATACATCTCCTCGAAGGGTGCTTCTCCGGGTAGCTGCAACGGCTGGGTGATGGTGGCGGGTCGGGAAGGGAGGGAACCGCCGAGCTTCTCCCGGTGCTCCATCAGGTACCTGTGCTCCACCGATCCTTCGTCGGGCCGGTAGTAGGGAGGGGTGCTTTCCCCGGCGAGGGCGTCCTCGGGGATCTCGTCGTAAAGCTCCAGGGTCTCCCGCAGCTCGAGCAGCTGTTGGTTCGTCAGTTGCTTGATCTGATGGGTCGCATTACGACCTTCAACATCAGGACCCAGCGTCCACCCCTTGATCGTCTTGGCAAGGATCACCGTGGGTCGGCCGTTGTCCAGCGTGGTGGCGGCGTGATATGCGGAATAGATCTTCCTGTAGTCGAGTCCGCCGCGGCGAAGAGCCCAGATCTCCTCGTCGGACCAGTCCTCCACCAGGGCCGCGGCATTGGGATGCTTGCCAAAGAACTTCTCACGGACGAACGCTCCGTCCTCCGCCTTGTAACGCTGGTACTCGCCATCGAGGGTGTTGTTCATGACCTCGACAAGTGAGCCGTCCTTGTCTGCCGCCAGCAGTGGGTCCCAGTTCGTACCCCAGATGAGCTTGATGACGTTCCATCCGGCCCCCCTGAACACCGCCTCCAACTCCTGAATGATCTTGCCGTTACCCCGGACCGGCCCGTCGAGACGCTGCAGGTTGGCGTTGATAACCCAGGTGAGATTGTTGAGACCCTCGCGGGTGGCGAGGGAGATGGCGCCCAGAGTTTCCGGTTCGTCCACCTCACCGTCGCCGATGAAACACCAGACCCGGGAATCCGTTGTGTCGTCGAGGCCGCGGTTGTGCATGTACTTGTTGAAGCGCGCCTGGTAAATCGAGTTTATAGGTCCCAGACCCATCGACACCGTTGGGTACTCCCAGAAGTCGGGCATCAATCGGGGGTGGGGATAGGAGCTGAGGCCACTGTCGCCTATCTCAAAGCGGAAGTTGTCTAGCTCCTTGTCGTCGAGCCGATTCTCCAGGTAGGCGCGGCCATACACACCAGGTGAGGCATGGCCCTGGATGTAGATGTGGTCGCCGGGTCCGTTGTTCTTCCCCCGGAAGAAGTGGTTGAAGCCCACCTCGTAGAGGGTGGCGGAGGAGGCGAAGGTGGAAAGATGCCCGCCGATACCCTTGGAGCGGTCGTTGGCCTTGATGACCATGACTGCAGCGTTCCAACGGACATAGCGGCGGATGCGACGTTCTATCTCGGCATCCCCTGGATACTCGGGTTCGTCCTCCGCCGGGATGGTGTTGATGTACGGGGTGGTGATCGCGGCAGGAGCTGCATGCAGATGGGTGTCATGGGCCCGATCGAGGAGCCTGCTGATCAGATAGACGGCACGATCCTCACCTTGGGTGTCCACGACGGCATCAAGGGACTCGATCCATTCCTGGGTCTCGACTGGGTCGGGATCGGGGATGGCATGGACATAGTCGCTGGCGAACGCGTCGTTATAGGGATCGTTCATACTCCAAGAGTACCGAGGTCGCCATCCTTGGGGCGAAGCGGTTCGCGCCGTACCTACGCCGGAGAGCGCTAACCTCGACGAGTTGATGCGTGACGCATCACGCAACGCGACTTGTATTAGACGGGGGCCAGGCAATGACAACACCTGTGGCGGCGACACCTGTGGCCGAGGCGAAAGGTCTGACGAAGCGATTCGGGGACCTTTTGGCGGTCGACGACGTTGGCTTCTCCATCGCTCCGGGAGAGACATACGGGCTCCTTGGCCCCAACGGTGCGGGCAAAACCACCACCATCTCGATGATCTGTGGTCTCTTGTCTCCCGATGCGGGTGAAGTGCGGGTGATGGATGAGGTGATCAAAGCTGGTAGTCCACACGGGAAGGGCGCCATCGGGTTGGTGCCCCAGGATCTGGCTCTCTACCCCGAGCTGACGGCAGATGAGAATCTGAGGTTCTTCGGGTCACTGCAAACAGTGGAGGACCTCCCTGGTCGGACTGATGTGGTGCTCGATGTGATCGGTCTCACAGATCGGAGAGGCGACAAGGTTGGCGACTATTCGGGGGGTATGAAGCGCAGACTCAATATCGGAGTAGCCCTGCTCCACGAGCCCGAGCTGCTCATCCTCGACGAGCCCACGGTCGGGGTCGACCCCCAGTCCCGGAATGCGATCTTGGAGTCGGTGGAGGCTCTCTCCAGCGAAGGCACCGCGGTCCTCTACACCACCCACTACATGGAGGAGGCCGAACGACTCTGTGATCGTGTCGGAATCATCGACGGTGGGCGTCTCATCGCCGAAGGAACACGACGGGAGCTAGTGACGGTCATTGGGGAGAAGGACCGGATCATCTTTGAGATTGAGGGTGATGGGGAGACTTTCGCAAAGTATCTTCGGAGTCTTGACGGGGTCCACGAGGCCTCGGGACACGAGGGGCACGTGGAGGCGTTGGTGAGTGATGCCGCCGCATCCTTGAGCCCTCTGATCGGCCGGGCCGGTGACCAGGGTTTGGTAGTGCGCGGTGTTCGAGTCGAGGAACCGGATCTAGAGGCCGTATTCCTCCACATGACCGGTCGCGGACTCCGCGACGAATGAAAACGACGCCTCACCGATGAGAGCAGCTTGGCTCATTGCCTGGAAGGACCTGCGGATGCGGATCCGCGACGGCTCCGTGCTCATGTTGGGGTTTCTTGCCCCCCTGGTACTCGCATTCATCTTCTATTTCGTGTTCGGTGGGGCGTTCAGTGGCCAGCTGGACCTCTCTGTCGGTACCGTGGATCTCGACCAGTCCGAGATCAGCACTGGACTCCTTTCGGCCTTGGATGCATTGGAGTCCGAGGGCGTAGCTCAGTTGAGCGAATACGATGACGTTGCCTCGGCGGAGGCAGCCATTGAGGAAGGGGAGGTCGGTGGGGTGATCGTCTTCGCAGACGGGTTCGGGTCCACCGTCCAGGGTGGTGGTCGCCCCCAGCTGGAGGTGGTTGCCGATGCATCCAGCCCCAACGCGGGTGCGGTGGTCGAGTCCATAGCCAACGGTCTCATGCGGAGTGTTGATTCCACCAGGCTGTTGGCTGCCGCCTCTTCTCAGAGTGGCCCTCCACTCCTGGAACTCTCTGGAGGAGCAGTGTTGTCCGAGGCAGCCACCGATACCGAGACCTTGTCGGCGGGATCTTTCATGATGGCGGGTCAGGCAGCTTTCTTCGTCTTCTTCACGGTGTCTTTCGGGGTGAACGGCCTGTTGGAGGAACGTAGGCAGGGCACCTTGCCCCGTATCCTCGCGGGACCGGTTCCGGGGTGGGCGGTGCCCGTCGCCAAGGCACTCGTCGCCGCCCTTCTCGGTGTCGGCGCCACTCTGCTCCTCCTCTTCGTCTCCACTTTCATCATGGACACCAATTTCGGTTCGCCGGTTGGTGTGGTGCTCCTTGTCGTGTCCCTCGTCGCTACTGGCGTAGCCCTGATGGGTGTGGTGGCGGCCTTCGCCAGCAGCCCGGATACCGCCAACAACATGCAGAGCATCATCGCCGTCGTGCTTGGGATGTTGGGTGGGGTTTGGTTCTCGTTCGGTGACAGTTGGCTGTCGAACGTGACCAGGCTCACACCACATCATTGGTTCGTGACCGGTCTCGAGGCGAGTGTCAGCGAGGGAACGTGGACGGCTGCCTTGCCTGCTATCGGTTTCCTCTGGCTGTTCACGGCCGTGGTGGGAGCGATCTCGGTCGTGCTTCTCCGGAGGAGAGAGGGCATATGAGGAAGATCTTGTTGATGGGCTGGATCGGGCTTCTCCGCATGTTCAAGGACCGCTCCAACTGGTTCTTCGTTTTCCTCATGCCCGTCGGCATCATCGTGTTGGTCGGTGTTGCCTTTGGTGGTGAGGGTGGCCCGGTGAGCGTGGGAATCACCGGCCCAGAGGATATGACGAGCGCCCTTGTGGAGGAGATTGATGTTTCGATTCTGGACACCAGCCTCTACGACGATCAAGCCTCTCTAGAGGCCGCCGTTGCCGGGGGACAGGTCAATGCCGGGGTAGTGATCCCGGAAGGGGTTGGAGAAGGCCTTGCCAGTGGAGAACAGGTGGAGATCGGGCTGCTCACACCCCCGGAGGGCTCGTCGCCATCGGTTAGAACAGAGGTCGACCGTGCCCTGGGCGATATTGCTTCGGAGCGTACGATCGTTGCCACCTTGATACGGGAACGCGATCTCGAAGAACAGGCAGCGCAGCAGGCGCTATCTGCGGCACAGGAGGTGATCGACCCCTCTGTCGTGGAGACCCGCAGCCTCGGCGAGGCCCTCTTCCCGCCGGGTCTCAACCAGTTCTATGTTGGTGCTGCTGGGATGGTGGTCCTGTTCGTCTTCCTCACCGGACTCACGGGTTCGGCGTATCTGATCCAGAGTCGTCAACTTGGTGTGACCACCAGGGTGGTTTCGACCCCAACCTCCCTACCCGAGATCGTGATCGGAGAGGGCACTGCTCGTTGGGTCATCGCCTTCTTCCAGGGGGTCTACATCATGGTGATGACGGCAGTCCTCTTCGGGGTGGAATGGGGTGATCTCCTCGGCGGGACGGTACTTCTCGGTCTCTTGGCGGCGGTAGGCGGTGGGGCGGCGATGCTCGTCGGCTCGATCTTCAATAACGACCAGCAGACTGCCGGACTGACAGTCATGCTCTCTCTCGGGCTGGGCGCCTTAGGCGGTTGCATGTTCCCGCTCGACCTCTTCCCCGAGACCATGCAGACCATTGCACACTTCACACCACACGCATGGGCTCTGGACGGTTTCAACAAGTTGGTCTACACGGGTGTTGGAATCGGAGGAATTCTCCCCGAACTCGGAGTACTGGCAGCAATCGCCGTGGTCCTGTTTGGAGCAGCATCGATCGTCCTCTCGAGGAAACTCGTCAGCGGCCAGTGACAGGACACTAGGGCGCTGAACTTCCCGCCATTGCGTCGATTTGTTCGATAGGCTGAGGACCCATGGAAACGCTTTTCGAGAATGTGTTCCCGTTGCTGATCCTGTTCTTGGTGGTGGGGTGGTGGATTCTTCGCGGAGTCTTCCGCGTTGTCAGACGCTCGGTGGTCGGAATGGACGAGGTCGTCGAGGTAGGGCATCGACCTGAGGTGCCCGCACCAGCCGAGATGAAGCCCCTTGCACCGATCGAACAGGAGATGCGGAATCCCGACAGGGGCGTACCCGAACCGGCGCCCGAAGCATCTCATATCAACTCCCTCCCCTCAATCGAGGACCTGGCCCGAGAGAATCGACGGGCTCGGGATCGGATGCGTGAGGACTTGCCAGCTGTCATTGGCTTTGGTGATGCCAGCCCGATCCGCGACGCCGGCATCGACGTCATCACCTACCCCGAGGGGTCGGAGGCCATGCTCGCCGACGCCTGGGCGAAGATCTACGGCGACGAGAGCGATTGATCGGAGCCCCGACCGGTTCCAGTTGGCAGGGCGTTGAGATCCGCATGGAGGGAATTCATCTGGGTCGAGAACGACTCCCTTTTCGCCTCGGTGTCGATCTGCTCCCTATTTCGGACGAGGGACAGGCCACTCGTGAAGAGCTCTTTTGAAATCGCTTCATCGTGAGAGATCCGCTGGTCGAGCAGATAGAACTGGGCACGTTCCAGGCAGGCATCTATGAATCGGTCATCGTCGACGCCGCCGCCGTCCGCCTTCAGCTGGTGTGCTACCACCAGGTAGGCCTCCACTATCGCTCCCAGGGCCCAGGGTGCTGTAACGGGTCGGGTTGATCGAAGGACACTCTCGCCCTCTCCCTTTTCCACTTCTTCCCGCCACTTGGGGACATCCCCGCAGAGGTCAGCGGCGATCTCTTCTTGTAGAGCCTCCTTCTCGGGGAAGAAGAACTCGAACTTGAGGAGGTCCCGCAGCTCCGAGATACGCGCCCAGAAGTCCTCCTCGTCCTCGGCGCCCACCAGGGCAACCTCGGCCATTGCTCGCGGCAGGAAAAAGTGGACCACCATGTTGCGGTAGTAGGCAACCTCGAGGGACTGGTCGAAATCGGTCCAGTAGGCGGTTTCCGCCTGCCCAATCCGACGTGTAACCGTCCATTGCTCCACGAGGCGGTCGAGGACCCGCTCCACGATGGCAACGGTCTCTACTCTCTCGGTTATGGGAAACCCTCGATCTTCTACGTAGGCCGCATGCTCGAAGACGATCTCGGCCAGATTGTCCGCGGTGTGTGGCTTCCCTCCCGCTACCGCCAAAGCGATCGACACGAGGGCTGTCGGGGTTACCGGTGTTGCCCTGCTGATCCTACTCATCACCTCGAAGGCGACCTTCTGGATCTCGAGGTGGGTGTCGGATGTCCCTGCGGCGCCGAGCTGCTCTGCCACGGAGATGGTGTCGGCGAAGCGAACATGAATGTTGCCATAGCGGCTGGCTAGATTCCGCACCGCTCCCAACGCCCAGCCAAAGCTCTCTGGCTGCTTCTCCCCGCCGCGGGCTTCCGCCGCGTAGGCACCCACATCCTGGATCTCGTCGTAGCCGATTGAGATGGGTATCAAGATCACATCCTCGGCCTTGCCCCGGCGCCAGGAGTCGACCACCCAAGAGAGGAGCCCGTACGTGGGTGGTCGGGGCTTGCCGGTGCGCGATCTTCCTCCCTCGATGTACCACTCGAGTGGGAAGCGACGTTCGATCAGGTAGTCCAGATACTGTTTGACGACGAACTTGTAGAGCTCATTCCCGCGGAAGGAACGACGGATGAAGAAGACCCCGGTTCGCCGGATCAGTGGGCCGATGGGGAAGAAGTTCATGTTGATCCCACCGGCGGTGTGATTGGGTGGCAGATCGTTCTCCCAAAGGATGTACTGCAACGAGATTCGATCGAAATGTGACCGATGGGACGGCAGGAACACCAGAGGGTGCTCCTGGCCAAGGGTGGCGATCTTCTTTATCGACTCAGCGTCGTAGTGGATCGCCCCATACCCACGGTGGTAGAGGGCGTGGATGGCGTTGGCGATGAGATCGATGAGGAATGGGCTGTGGCTGGCGGCCATCTCCCTGAGGTAATAGGAGGCTCGTCTGAACGACATCTTCTCGGAGAGACCCCGTTCCGTCCCGAATTGGATGGCACCATCACCGAACTCGGGTCTGGTGGTCAGCTCCTCGTGGAGGAACTTGGGGATCTTGTAACGGTTACCCCGAAGCTTTCTCTCCGCCCGTTCCAGAGATAACCACGCCCGTCGGGTTGCGAACTCGCGGAAGGTGACCACTTCGTCGGTGGCGGCATACGCCCCTGCAAGCTCCGACGAATGGGCGCCCTCACCAACCACGACGGCGATCCGGTCCGGTGCGACCTTCCGGATGAGGCGCTCCATGATGAAGTTGGGGTCGCGAGGGTCTCCAAGTCGCAGAAGGTCGGTCCACCGTGCGGTTCGATTGCCCTGTCGCTCCTCGGGCAGCCACACCACCCGAACGGGGACCAGGTAGGGGTCATCATCTCGTTTCAAACGTGCGTCGAGACGGGGGTCTGTCCTGGTTCGGCGTCGGGTTGATGCGATTCTGATCATCTCTCCCGGGGTGCCACGACCACTGAGCCATTCGTCGAGGACCTCGACCTCGAGCTCGGACGAGGCATCGAGGAGATACACGACGCTGGCTCCGTCCGGGATCTTGGCCATCTCGGCTTGGGTCTTAGTCGTCACGGTTGCGATGATACGACCCGGAGCAAGTGTCCTGTCGCCGGTTTGCAGTCAGGAGCCAGATGCGTGCGGTCTTACAGCGGGTGAAGCGGGCACAGGTGTCCGTCGATGGATCGACCGTTGGCAGCATTGACAACGGTTTGGTGGTCTTGGCGGGCGTGGCCGACGGCGACACCTTGGATGACGTTGCCACGATGGCCGAGAAACTGATCGGTTTGCGGGTCTTCCCCGATGAAGAGGGACGAATGAACCGATCGGTCGTAGACATCGCCGGATCGATCCTGGTGGTGAGTCAGTTCACATTGTTGGGATCGGTGCGAAAGGGCAGACGACCGTCCTTCACCGCGGCCGCTTCACCCGAGGTAGCCGAGGAACTGCTCCAGGTGTTGGTGGATTCGCTCGCCGAGCACGTCCCGGTGGAGGCCGGATGCTTCGGGGCACACATGGCAGTCGACCTGGTCAATGATGGTCCGGTGACCCTGGTCATCGACGTGGTTGGAGGCCAGGTGGTCTAGCTGTCGGCGAGGAAGCCTTTGCCTTGAGGGCAGAAGCGCAGGAAGTCACAGCTGGTGCAGCGTGGCGAGGGGGTAGGTTCGAACTTTTCCGTGCTGATTCCCTTGGCTAGTCCTCCCAAATTGTCCGTGGCCCGCTTCCTCCATTCGGTATCGGCTTCCCATGATTTCACTTCCAGTCCGTTGCCGAGATGCACGAAACTGACACGCAGGTCTTCATCGGTCTCTATGCCGATACCGAGACCCGGCGCCGCCAGGGCGTAGGACTGGAGTTGCACTACTGCAGCCGGATCATCACGCCAGCGACCAGACTTGAAATCTACGATCTCGTGTGTCCCGTCGGGCCAGCGGTAGATGGCATCGACACGTCCCCTGACACGGAGACCGAAGGGGAGGCCCATCTCAAACTGTGACTCGGTGGATAGAGGTCGGGTATTGGCATAGGTGGACTCGAGGTAGGTCTGGTATGGGTCGCTGCCGGAGTTTGCCGGTCGGGCGGGAATCGTCGATGCGATCTTGTCGAGGTCGAACAGGGGGTCGTGGCCGATACCATGGAGCTCAATACGACGATGCACGTCGGTACCACGACGAGCCGCCGGTGAGGGCTTTCGGGGGAGCCGATCGACCTCGGACCAGTAAAAACGTCGGGGACAGCTGGCGTACGTGACCAACCCGGTAACGGAGGTCTCATCGACAGTTCCGGGAGTCTCACGGTACGCGTGGTCGGGAGGAAGGTCCCCCACCCGATCGCGATATTGGGCGGTGGTCTTGTCATAGGCACCGGTCAGGGAAAGAGAATCGGCTAGATCTCTCATATAGCTTCCGGTGGTGTCGGCTTGGCGTAGTGCGTTGGCCCAGCCTTCCTTGAAGAGCGGATCGGGCTCGGCGGTTGCCGGATCGGACCGCCATAGGAGCTCGGGTCTAGGAGGTACGGGATCTCGGATGGCAACTTCTGTGGCGAAGGTTTCCACCATCTCGAAGAGCTCCGAGGGTTTCACCGGATTCTTCCTAGGTTCGGGTGTTCCGTACCAATGGGCGCCACTGACGAAGATACGTTGTTTTGCCCTGGTGGTGGCGACATAGGCGATTCGCCATTCCTGGTCGTTGTGGGACTCCTTGGGGTCGGGTGGCTCCCAGCTGGGATCGGGCGGCGTGTCCAGCCGATGGCGATGGGGTAGGTAGTAGGGATATTTGTCGGGGTTGTCATAACCCGATGATCCCGACGGGAATGTCCCCTTGACCACTGCCGGAATGAAGACGGTGTCCCACTCCAGCCCTTTAGCCCGATGGACCGTGACCAGGATGACGGCGTCCTCGCCAGAAAGACGGGCGGTGTCGAGCTCCTCGCTAGGGGTCTCGCTGAGGTCGGAGAGATACCGTACGAATGCCCCAAGGGTGGGTCGTCCGTCCAAAGGGGACCAGCTCTCTGCGATATCGAGAAAGCGATATAGGTTGAGCCGCCCGGAGAGTCTCCCGGAATCGGTGAGAGTCTCGATGTCGTCCCACATCCCGAGGCGGTCGATGATGAGCCGGCACAGATCGACGAGACGCTCGCCCTGGGAAACGGCGACGAAGTCTCGGTAGAGCTCGTTGAAGCGGCGCAGGCGCAGCAGGGCGTCGCTTCTCAACCCGAGGCCATCGAGATGGTCCAACGCCTCGATTAGGGAGTGTTCGGGCGTGTCATCTCCGATGTCGAGGAGACGATGGTCGCGCTCTTGGCGTCGCACCCATCGCGCCAGAGGCGACAGGTCACCGAGTCCCAGACGAAACCGGGCACCGGTGACGATCCTCACGAACGCAGCCCCGTCCTCGGGGTTGGCCAAGATGCGGAGCCAAGAGTGCAGATCGGCCACCTCCGGTATCCCGAGGAGTCCACCTAGGTTGGCCACTTCCATGGGTATATCATGGATGGCCAGCGCATCGCGTACGAGATCCATGGTGCTGTTCTTACGGAACAGCACGGCCATGTCCTTCCAGGCGACCCCCTCATCGTGCAGGCCGAGGATTCGAGTCGCGATCCAGTCGGCCTCCGTCATGGCATCACCGAGGAATCGGGTCACCACCGTACCCGGTGATTGTCCTTCACCCACTGGGCGGAGGGGTGGCATGGCGGCGTCGTCGATCCTGGTGGACCTGATCTGGTTGGCGACGGCGAGGATCTCGGGTCGGGAGCGGCGATTCGTGGTGAGGTCGACGGTCTGGGGCCGATCCCCATCAGGGGTTTTGAAATTGTCGGCGAAGTCGGTGAAATTCTTGATGCTGGCTCCCCGCCACTCATAAATGGTTTGGGCGGAGTCGCCGACTGCGATGACCGGGGTCCCCTCACCGAACAGGGAGCGCAGCAGAGCGTTCTGGCCGGGGTCGGTGTCCTGGAATTCATCGAGAACGACCACGGAGTAGCGCCCCCGGATGGTTGCGGCTCGGGTCGGATGGTCGACGATGAGACGATGGGCAAGGGCGATGAGGTCGCCGTAGTCGAGAGCACCTAGTCGTCGCTTCTCGTGCTCGTAGGAGTCGAGAATCGCCAGCATCTCCTCACGCTCCTGCCATACCTCGTCGGGTGACGGGGGGATTTCTATCTCGGATGGGATGAGCAGGTTCTGGGATACCTGGGCGCCAAGCCGGAGGATCTTGTCGATGATTCCCGACCAGGTGATGTTGATCAGCTCCGCCTCGGAGTTGGCGGTGATCCCGTCGATCAGTTGACGACGATGGGCAGAGTCGAGCATGATGCTGCCGCGTTCCACCCCGACCAGCGCCCCGAACTCGTCGAGGATGGATCGGGCAAACCCGTGGTAGGTGCTCACCTCGGCATGAACATCGGTGTCGAGCATCGAAGAAATGCGTTCCGCCAGCTCCGATGCTGCTTTGTTGGTGAAGGTGAGTCCGAGGACACGATCGGATGGCACGTCGAGGTTGTTCACGAGGTTGGCAACCGCCAAGGCGATGGTCGTGGTCTTGCCCGTTCCCGCGCCCGCCGAGATGCGGATGCTGGTGGCGCCGGCATCGAGGACCCGTTGCTGCTGTGGCGTTGGGATGATCACAGGAAGGGGCCCCTCCCTTCCGGCCAAACCGGACATGAGTTGCGTACCGGACATCTCTGACAATCGCCCGAGGGGCGGGGTGTCCAATCCTCGGACATGATTCCGGACACCGCCCGACCAAGCAGGTCGGTCGTTTCGTCGAGATGCTTTCGGTCGTACCTGATGGGTTGGCTCCGTCTGCGGGGCGCCCAGATCTCGGCTTCGACATCACCGGAGAATCGTGGGTCGGACTCGACGGCGAGGATGTAGAACCCGAGCTGGAGTGATGCCTCCGTTTCCCCGATGGCTAGGCTCTTCGATGTCTTGTAGTCGATCACCACAATGGTTCCGTTGCGGTCCTCGATACGGTCGATGCGACCCTTCCACGTCACCCCAGCGATATCGACTTCGACATCGTGTTCTAGTTCGAGCGGCGGTCGGTCCTTCCCGCCGGGCCAGTCGGTGTAGAGGGTGGTGAGTAGCTCGATTGCCTGTCTCAGCCAGGCCCTGTTGAGAACTGGTGTCCCGAAGTCGGCGTTGGAGAACTCTTCTTCGGCCGTGAATATTGCCTCTTCCAGGTTGGCATGGGGCCGGCCTTCCGCCCGGGCCCTTCCCTCCACGACCTCGAGAATGGAGTGGACATGTTGCCCGAATCGGGCGTATCGGAGATCACCACCGGATACTCCCAGACGTCTCTCCAGAACATAACGGCGAGGACAGTCGAGATAGCGCTGGGCTTGACTGGGTGAGATGGTGGGATGGTCACCGATGATTCCGTCATCGGGCCCGGGTGCTGGAACACCCGGGATCTGGGAGACATCCCATTTCTCTGTGAGCAGGGTCCCGGCGGCAAGACGTTCGACGTTCGGTGTGCTCGGGTCGAGGACACGCCTTCTCAGATCCACACCGGCCTCCCGCTTGGATATCGGGGTGAAGAGCGGCGATCGGGGCCGGTTTGGTGAGGAAAGCTCCGACAGCTCATCGACGTCGGCGACCTCGAGGAGGAAGCGTGATGGTCTGCGATCGGCCTCATCGATCCCGGCGACGGTCGCGGTCCACACGGCCCGACGTCTTGCCCTGGTTGTCCCCATGTATGCCAGACGTCTCTCTTCGCCCAACCGGGAGCGACGGAAGTCGGCGTCGGGGTTCCCATCGAGCAGCTCTGGTCGCAGTAGTGGGCGTGAACGTCCCGATGGGTCGGGGAACACACCCTCGAGCGCGTTGGCGATGATGACTACATCGAATTCCAGACCCTTCGCCTGGTGCAGTGTGGTGGTGGTTACCACGTCGAGTCGGGGTCGTTGATGGGTTAGCCGGACAGAGGCATCGAAGTCCTCGGGGGTGGCAGCGGTCAGGATGTCTGCCAGGGTGGCCTTGGAGTCGCGCTCGCGCGCCCGCTCCAAGGTGTGCCCCAGCTGCGCCCAGGCTCGTCTGTGTTCGAGATAATCCGGATGGGAGATAAGCTTCTCCAGTCCGGGTAGATCGCACCACAACCTCCAGAATCCGTCGGCCGCTAGCTCGGACATGGCCCAGTCGGGGTTCCGGATGATTGCGTCGAGGGTCTCGACCCCTGTGAGTGGACCAGTGCCTGGGTCGTCTTGGACATGACGGGCTCGGGCAAGTTCCCTCTCTGCACCCACCGTCGCCCCAACCAGTGGCCCGAGCACAATGCGGCGAAGAAGCTCTTCGAGTTCGGCACGTGCGCCCGGGGAGCCCGGTTTGGAAAGGATTTCGGTGACCCGGACCAGGTCGGTGATGAGGCGTACCCCGGGATGATCGACCAATCGACCGTCTTCGCCGTCGTGCGGTATGCCGCGGCCTTCGAGAGCCCAGGCCAGACCGGAACCGAAACCCCGCGATGACCGGGTGAGGACCGCCATCTGGGAGTAAGGAATCCTCTCGAGTCTGTGATGTCTCTCCAACTCTGCCGCTATCCAATCGGCTTCGGCGGTCTCCTGGTCGAACACGAAGATATCGAGTATCCCCTCGTGGTCGGCAGGTTCCACCGGAGCCGCTGCGACACCCTCCCCCAAAACACGTTGTGCACCAGCCAGAATTGAAGCGGGCACACGAAGCGACTTGACGAGATTGCGAACAACGACCGGAGATAAGGGTGAACCAAACCGCTCTGGGAATTCGGCAACATTGGAGGGGTCCGCACCCCTGAAGGCGTAAATCGATTGGGCCGGGTCGGCCGTGACCGTCAGGTCCTTGGTACCGGCGACGACCTTCTCGAGGAGTAGCACTTGTGCGGGGCTTGTGTCCTGATACTCGTCGACGAACACTGTGGTCACGGACTCGACAAGATGCGGCCTCCGCTCCAGGAGATCGATGGCCCTGCGGATGAGCAATCCGTAGTCGAGGAGCTCCTTCTCCTCGAGATGGGCGTCGTAGCGACGCATGAAGTTGGGAAGTGCCCTCCACTCCCGGTGCTGCTCCGCCAACACCTCGATGTCGGGAGGGTCAAGAAGACGTTCCCGGCATCGGGTCAGGAAATCGGTGACCTCCGCCGCGAGGGTTGGTGAGGAGAGGATCCCCCTGAGGGTGAGGGGCCAGTTGTCGGGATCCTCACTCTCAAGGAGTTCGTGGACGGTCTCCTGTTGCTCGGGGCCGGTCATGGGCCGGTAGGAGATGCCTTCGGTGAGATGATCGCCGTGGCGATCCAATAGACCCGAGGCAAAGGCGTGGAACGTGGTGGCCGTCACATCGCTTATGGTCCCTTCGAGACCAGACAGAATGCGACTTCTCAGATCGGCCGCGGCCCGACGTGAGAACGTCATAACAAGAAGCTGATCCGGGGAGATCTGGGACTCACCGAGCAGATACACGGCCCTCTGGACCAGGAACTCCGACTTGCCCGTTCCCGGCCCGGCGAGAATGAGCTCGGTTCCCCCCGAACTGGTGACGATGTCGTCCCAATCCGAATCGACGGTGTAAGTGGGGGAGAGGACGGTCACGCCGCCGAGAGTATCCCTTCTTCATGAGAGTGTGGAGCCCATGGACAATCCGACTCGGGTCCTTCCCAGATCAACTCGGCGGTGATGTTACCGGCTGACAGGAGACAAAGGATCGGATCGGTGTCGAGGTTGCGATTTTCTTGGTGGATATGGTTTGCCTTGGTGTTGTTTTCCATGATGACCAAGGTACCGGTGGGGTGTGACACTTTTCTGACCGCGTTCTCGACGGGGGGTTTCACTGGTCTGAATCGTCTGCGAATGCAGGGCAAATCGACTTGAAGGCGCACCAGTCACAGAGCGGACCCGGTCGGGGAGGGAAGCGGTCGTTACTCATGGCCTTCTCGATGGCATCCCATAGGGCGCGCACCTGTCTGCTCATTGCATCGAGGACACGATCGTCCACGGTGGTGCGGTAGAGGGTCGGACCGTTGAGGTAGAGAAGCCTGATCTCATGGGGGGTTTCACCGGTCCGATGACGGATGAGTAGCGCGTAGATCTTCAAGGCGAAGAACGCCCCTTGTGCATAGCGCTCGGGAGGTGCCTTCCCCGTTTTGTAGTCGGTGATGATGAGCCGGTCCTGCTCGTCACGATCGATCCGGTCGAGTATCCCCCGTAGTGTCATCCCGTCGACCTCGTCGAGCATGTCCAACTCCCGGTCGTCGGGATCAAAACTCGATGGATCCTCGATCGAGAAATAGTTGGAGAGAAGCTGGAGGCTCTCCACCCCCCAGTCCCTCTCGTCCTGGGCGGACTCGAAGAGGTCGGCGTACTCGGGGTCGGTGCGTAGCTCGGTCCATGCCTCTCGGAACAGGGTGTGGAGTCTCTCAGGAGACCGCTCGGTACGCATCAAATCGAAGAGGCGTTCCAGGGCGAGGTGGGCGGTGGTCCCCCTAGCCTGATAGACGGTGGTGGGTTCGGGGAGTCGGTCGATGGCACGGAACTTGAAGAGCTGGGGGCAGGTCTTGAAGTCGCCGGCACGACTGGGGGAGAGGGTTTCCAGCCCGATCTCCGGGTCCTTCTCGGGTTTGGTAACGGTTGTGGTCATGATCCTTTTCGTCTCATCGAGATCTAATCGAGACGCTATCCGGCATCACTGACAAAAATGACACAGGTGTAAGTATAGGGGTCCTAACTGGTGCTAGAAAGGGACTTGCAGCCGGGACGCGAAAACTAAGTGAACAACGCGAAAACGAACCAGCATTTTTATTGGACGGACATACTTCGGTGGGTTACCTTGTGGTCATCGCAGTCGGGAGACCGGCAGCGAGAGGGTCTCGGCCCAGAGCCCGCACTCTGGGTTTAGTCGCCCCGGTACCGAACTTCGGTTCGGTGCCAGCGGCCCGGGAACCGCCGGTTCTCTTCGGAGGATCGTGGCGAGCTCCACCAGCTCGTCAGCCGCTATGACCTTCGGGTCATGGCACCACCGCAGCGGGCGGGAGCGGACTTCGGTCCGAACCCAACCAAAGCGGCCTGAACCCCGAGAGGGCAGAGGCTTAGGCCAAAAGCTTTCTCGGGGTTCTCTTATGTCTGGGGGACTCCGTCCCCCAGACCCCC
>WHTL01000241.1 GCA_009377735.1 Acidimicrobiia bacterium | reverse complement strand
TTACCCTGAACGCGGTGCCGACCCACGAAGTCACGAACCAACCACCGGTCCTCGAAGACGACGACCTCTACCACTCCGATCCGCTGCTCGATCGCCTCATCACACATCACGGAGCCGCACACCGGGCAGAGGATCTCGCCCGCTTCGGAAGACTCGCCGGGAGCAGCCAGTATCGACGCTGGGGCACCGAGGCGAATCGCAATCTCCCCACCCTCCGAACCCACGACCGGTACGGAAGCCGCATCGATGAGGTCGACTCCCACCCTGCTTGGCACCATCTTCTCGACGCCTCCGTGTCGGCGGGAATGCACTCGGTCTGTTGGGATGACGAACCGGGTGGGTGGGTGGCAAGGGCCGCCTTCAACTATCTCGACTCCCAGATTGAGGCTGGACATTGGTGTCCAATCTCCATGACTGGCGCAGGGGTTTCCTCCCTCCGTCATCAGCCCGACCTGGCGGCCATCTGGGAACCCCTGCTCACCTCGAATGAGTACGACCCCTCCCCCGGACCGATCTCGGGCAAGCGAGGCGCGTTGCTGGGGATGGGGATGACCGAGAAACAGGGCGGCTCGGATGTGAGGGCAATCACCAGTTACGCCACACCCCTAGCTGCGGATGGCGAGTATCTGCTTACAGGGCACAAATGGTTCACCTCCGCGCCCATGTGTGATGGATTCCTGGTTCTCGCCCAGACCGACGGTGGCCTCACATGCTTCCTGATGCCACGCTGGCTTGAGGACGGCACCCGCAACCCCATCCGTATCCAGCGTCTCAAGGACAAGCTCGGCAACCGTTCCAATGCCTCCGCCGAGCTCGAGTTCGAGGACACCTGGGTCCGGAGGGTGGGCGACGAGGGGAATGGGATTCGCACCATCATGGAAATGGTGTCCGCCACCAGGCTGGACTGCGTTGCCGGCTCCGCGGCGCTCATGAGACAGGCCGTGTCCCAGGGGATCCACCACTCCCGTCATCGCCGGGCCTTTGGATCCGCCCTGATCGACAAACCACTGATGCGGAACGTCCTCGCCGACCTCGAGATAGAGGTGCGGACAGCATTGCTGTTGGCTCTACGGCTGGCCGCATCCTTCGACCACTCCCATGCCGACCCAAGGGAGGATGGTATGCGACGAATCCTCAACCCGGTCGCAAAGTATTGGGTGACCAAACGGGCTCCGATTGTCGTCGGTGAGGCGCTGGAGTGTCTCGGCGGCAACGGATACGTGGAGGAGTCTGGTCTTCCCCGTCTCTTCCGGGAGTCTCCGCTGAATGCGATTTGGGAAGGGTCGGGGAACGTCATCGCACTGGACGTGATGCGGGTGCTTACCCGAGAGTCCGACTCGGCCCAGATCCTGCTCCACGGCATCGAAGAGTCCATAGGGGGTCATCCCGCCACCGATGAGTTCCTGGCGGAGCTCCGGACCGAGGTGTCGGCGCCGAGCGAGGTGAGCGCCCGTCGTATCACCGAGAAGCTGGCCATCGCAGCTATCGCGGGACAACTAGCCGCATGCGGTGAGGAGGCCCTATTTGATGTCTTTGCCGCCACCCGGCTCGCCGGAGACCATGGCCATCTCCTCGGGACGCTTCCAGCTGGCCTGGGCACCTCAGGATGGTTTTGATGCGTCGAAGGTCAATAGGCGACCTTCTCCGGTGATTTGGACCCCGATCTCCTCAAAGCCCACGGCAGCCAGACGACCCGCGAGGGTCTCGGTGTCAATGGGGTTGTAGGTGTCGCCCTGGTGAAACTCGGCGAGATCAGGATTGGCCACACTGTCTGACCCGGCGAAGTGCCCTCCCGATCGCAGCACCCTGAAGGCCTCAGCAAAGATTGCGTCCTGCTCAGAATCGGGCGCCACGTGGTGGAGCATCGTGAAACAAACCACGGCATCAAAGGTGTCGTCCCCATATGACATGTCGGTCCCGCTTCCCCGGCTGACGTGGACCTCTGGATGACGGGATTCCAATTCGGCGGCAAGGTCATCGTTCAACTCGAGGACGGTGAGTTTTCGGTTCGTGGTCGTAAGCCACCGGGTGGCCGCCCCATAACCCGGCCCGACTTCGAGGATTGCCGAGCCGAGATCGAGGTGTCCAATGGCAGCCGGAAGAACTACGTCCCGAATGTGCTCGGCCCACTCCTCCGAACTACACAGGGCGGCATGATCGACATTCATCTGGTCCATCCGCAGGACTCTAGCTTCCCGTTTACTCCCCCCTCCGGGGGCAGAAGCTGCAAGTAGAAACCCGATCGCTTGTGGCGATCGGGTTTATGGACGGATGGTCTTTTGTTTGTCGTTCACGGTGTCGTCAGCCGGCCAGCCTTACTCGGCGCCCTATCCGGTCGTTGTCCCTCTCCACTGTGAAGCGGAGGGAGCCAACCTTCAGGGTGTGAGGGCGAATGGGTAGCTCCCGGGCCTTCCGGTCCTCGGCTGCCTCGGCTCGCCGCTCGGCTAGCTGTTGTTCGATCATCGTGTGTGCGATGTCTACATGCATGGCGATTCTCCCTTACTTTCATATATGTTTCGCCTGATACGGATTACACTACCACAGATACTTGTAATGTGTCAACCCCATTTGGGATATTTCAGGAGACCGAACTGGACAAGATCACCCCGTGGGTTTGAGGGCGAGGCCTACCTCTTCCCGAAGATGTCCGAGGGCCCGCCCGATCCGACTCTTCACGGTGCCCAAGGGCACCCCGATGGACTCCGCAATCTGTGGTTGGGTCCAGTCGAGGTAGTACCTGAGGACGATGACCTCCCGGTAGGCATCTGGCAGCGAACTCACCGCATCGGCCATCTCCTGGTCTGGAATCTCGGGATCGACCCAGGTTGGATCGGGAACGTAGGCGGATACGCTCTCCCGTCGCCGCTTGCGCCAGGAGCTGATGGCCTCATTGTGGGCCACACGATAAACCCATCGGGCCGGGTTATCGTAAGCCCCTACGCTGGACCAATGGGCAAATGCCTTGGCCATGGCCTCATCAACGGCGTCAGCGGCGCGATCGACGTCCCCTGTCACCAGGGTGATTGCCCTGATCAGGGAGGCGCGCTCGCCCTCATAGAAGGTGTGGAACCTAGCAGGCCGGTCTGCCATGGTTCCCCCCGGGAACGGACCCTACCGCGGGCCGTTCATCACGCTCAATTCGATGTTTCGCCACGTTATCGACCTCAACTTGTCGCATATGGGCAAGGTACGGGTTGAGCGGCGTGATGTCATCGTCCCAACGGGTGATTCCGAATCCCCCATCCGCGGTACGACGCCCTTCGCCTCTGGTCTGTTGCGGTGCATGCTTTCTTGATGCCAGACCCATGTTGTCTCCCTTGACGTAATAGGTTCTGTTCTGTAGGCTTATTACCGTACTCTCACAAAAAGGAATATGTCAAGTGGATTTCTCTCATTACGCGGCGGAACCCGTTCAGCTTGCATCGGACTTCGTGAACACCGATCAGCGAAGTATCGGCGGTGACGACGAAATTGCCGATCTTGAGGGACTTCAGGACTTCCTGGACCAATACGAGGAACTCTGGGGTGGCGTTGCCCGGCTCCCCCGTGCTAACGAGCTGGAAGCGATCCACAAGTTGAGAAACCGGCTCCGCGAAGTGTTCACCGCCGACGACCCGGATGCAGCGGCCAGGAAGATCAATGACATCCTGGCAGAGCACGCCTGCTCACCCCGAGTCTCACTTCACAGCGGTGAGCCCCATATGCACATCGAACCCAACGAGTCGACCATGACCGCTTTCCTCGGAGCCATTACCTCCATGGGGCTGGCGGCTGTACTGGTCGAGCACGGGATCGATCGCTTTGGCACCTGCTCCGTCAGCGACTGTGACGATGTCTTCGTCGACACCTCGCGCAACCGATGCCGGATCAACTGCTCCTCAACCTGCTCCACCCGCGATGCGGTCGCCGCCTACCGCCTACGTCAGGCGAATTAAGAGTACCTGACCACTTTCCTCAGTCGAGGGCGCCCCTGAGGAGTTGGGCGTTGAGAGCCACCACGATGGTGGAGAGGCTCATGAGGACGGCAGCACCAGCGGGAGGAAGCACAAAACCCGACCAGGCGAGGGCACCGGCAGCCAGCGGTATTGCCACGATGTTGTAACCCGCTGCCCACACCAGATTTTGCACCATCTTCGAGTAGGTCGCATCGGAGAGCTCCCTTATGGTCACCACACCGCGTGGGTCATCGGAGACCAGCACCATGTCGGCGGACTCGATGGCGACATCGGTGCCTGCACCGATGGCGATACCAATGTCGGCGCGGGCGAGTGCGGGAGCATCGTTGACCCCGTCCCCCACCATCGCCACCGTCATGCCCTCGTCCACCAAACGGGCAACTACGTCGTGTTTGTCCTCTGGAAGCACCTCTGCCATGACTTCATCTATACCGAGGTCCCGGGCAACGGCGTCGGCGACTTGTTGGGCATCACCGGTGATCATTCCCACCTTCACACCCAGCGAATGCAGCTCGCGAACTGCTTCGACCGACTCGGGGCGAACCTGATCCTCGAGCGATATGGCGCCCACCGCCTCACCATCGACCACTACCCATAGCACCGAAGCACCCCGTGACATCCATGGCTCCGTGGCTTCCTTGATCGCTACGGACGCCCCCACTCCCCTCTCGGCCAACAGGGCAGGTCCGCCGACGGCGACCGTGCGGCTGTCGACCTCGGCCTCAACCCCGCGGCCACTCATGGCCCTGAAACCCGACGACGTGGGAATGTCGCCACGTCGTTGCGCCTCGGCGATGATGGCCCGGCCAACGGGATGCTCGCTATTGCGCTCCGCCGCGGCCGCCATCGCCACCATGCGATCGGTGTCCCCGTCGACGGCAAAGACCTCCTGGACCCGGTGCTCTCCCAGGGTGAGGGTCCCCGTCTTGTCGAAGAGAACGAGGTCCACCTGTCTCGTCCTCTCCAGAGCCATTCGATTCTTGACGAGGATTCCCCGGCGAGACGACATGGCCGTGGAGATCGCAGTAACGAGCGGAATGGCGAGACCCAGGGCGTGGGGACACGAGATCACGAGCACAGAGACAGTTCGACCGATGGCGTCGTCGGCCGTACCAATCGTCAGCCAGACGAAGGCGGTTATCGCCGCAGCAACCACAGCCACATAGAAAAGGAGCGCCGCCGCCCGATCGGCCAGGTCCTGCGCCCGCGATCGAGAGCTCTCCGCCTCGGCAACCAGACGCTGTATCCCGGCGAGGGCAGTGTCCTCACCGACGGCACTCACTCGAACCTGCACAGCGTTGTCGGTAGCCACCGTCCCCGCTACCACCTCATCGCCGACATCGTGGGCCACTGGACGCGACTCGCCGGTGATGTTTGACTCGTCGAATTCTGCGGCGCCCGACTCGATGGACCCGTCGGCAGGAACGCGGGCGCCCGGTCTCACGAGGACGAGGTCGCCCACCTCCAGCTCCCCGAGAGGAACGGTCTCAATATTGTCTCCGTCGACCCGAACCGCTTCGTCGGGAAGAAGCTGAGCCAGGGCATCGAGGGCACCACTCGCCTGACCGAGGGCCCTCATCTCCAACCAGTGACCAAGGAGCATTATGACTATCAAGAGGGCCAGTTCCCACCAGTACTCCATCTGGAAGAAGCCGAGGGCGTTGGCGAGGGATGCCACGAACGAAACGGTGATCCCGAGGGAAACCAGGAGCATCATCCCCGGTTGGCGGGCCCGGATCTCGGACCGTGCACCGGTGAGGAAGGGTGCGCCACCATAGAAAAAGATCACCGTTCCGAGAACCGGGGCAATCCACTCCGACCCGGGGAAGGCGGGTGCGGTGTAGTTGAACCATCCCTGGATCATCTCGGAGTAGAAGATGACCGGGAGGGATAGGATCAATGTGAGCCAGAACCGGTCGCGGAACTGGGCGGTATGGTCGCCATGGCCACCATGTCCGTGGTGGCCGTGTTCATGATCTTCGTGACCGGCATGGTCCCCATGACCGGCATGGTCTACGTGGCCGTGTTCATGATCCTCGTGACCGACATGGTCCTCGTGACCGGCATGGTCCTTCGTGTCGGGACCATGGTCCCGGTGAGAATGCTCATCCATCTTGGGCACCTCTACTTGATCAGGCGTTGGATGGTGGCGGTGACCTCGTTGAGCTTCTCCTCGATCTCATCGGGATCGTCCCCAGAGAGAGCTTCGGCGAC
>WHTL01000264.1 GCA_009377735.1 Acidimicrobiia bacterium | reverse complement strand
ACATGGCAAACGGTGTTATCACGAGCGCAACCCCACGCGAGTACGCCATCCTGGGGAAACTGCTGCCTCCGGGCGCGGCCATCGATCGGAATGGGCTCGAGACTCTCGATCCCGAAGTCGCACTCGAGGGATCGTTGCTGCCCATCGGCGGCCACAAGGGGTTTGGCTTGACTCTCGTCTGGGAGATCCTCGCCTCGGTCCTCACTGGCGCCAGCTACAGCAGCCAGATCACGTCGTTCGGCGACCCGGGAAGGCCAAAGGGGATCGGGCACTTATTCGTCATGCTCGATGTGGCGAGGTTCATCGATCCCTCCGAGTTCGGCGAACGGGTCGAGGACCTGCTTTCGCGTATCACGTCGTCCCGCGCCAGAGAAGGTGTCGAGATCCGGTACCCGGGCCTCGACTCCGCCAGACAGAGGCGCTCGAGGTTGGAGTCGGGCATCCCGATCACTCGACACAATTACGAGCGGCTTGTTGACGCGTGCCGGCGCATTGGCGTGGAAGATCTTGGGCTTGGCTAGGCGGGGGCGTGCCGGAAAACGGAGCGATCTGGGTGTTCCGATTAGGATGTTTGATTGGGAAGGATTGGAATGATGACTCGCACCGGGAAACAATCAGGTCGGCGCTCGACCGTAATCAGTGGGATCAAGGCCGTCGAATACATCGCTTCGCGGCCGCATCCCGAGGGCGTTGGCCTGCTCGACATCGCCAGAGCGATTGACATGGACGCAGGACAGGCACATCGGCTGCTCTCCGCCCTCATCGAAGCGGGGTGGGTCCACCAGGAAGCGCGCCACGAGCATTATGCATTGACGGGGAGGTTCCTCCAGGTCAGTGGTCAGCTGATTCGCGAACTCAAGCTGGTGGATGTCGCAAGACCGGTGATGAGAGAACTCGCCACCGCCACCGGGCACACAGTTGGACTTCTCGAGGTCCTCGGAAGCTCTCTCGTCCTCTCGGCGCGGGAGCACGGGAGTTCAGCAGTGCAGGTGATGTTCCGGGTTCGAGACGAGGTGGGGGATTTTCTCAGTCTCCACGAGACTCCCGGTGGGCGTGCTGTTCTGGCGGCAGGCGGAGACACCGACCGCGACGGTGATCCGGCCTTGGCCGGACGATTGGAGAGAATTCGGGACCGTGGCTTCGAGATCGACGACGAGGAGTACCGGGAGAGTGTGCGCACGGTGGCGTCGGCGATTCTCGATCGTCGGAACAGACCCATAGGAGTGCTCGGCCTGATGACCCCGGCGACGCTGGTCTCTCTTGAAGAGGTGGAGCGCTTTGGGGAACTCGTCAAGGATGCCGCCACCGAGATCTCCCGCTTGTTCGGCTCCAGCGCGGCGATTGATGGCCCGAACCAGAGGCCATAAGCGTTTCAGTGGAGGGATAAGATGTCCCGCGCTTGTTGCGGGGTGGCCACTGAGATTCCAAGCTCTGATGCGATCCGTACCAGCCGTTCCACCAGGTCGACGTTTGTCGCTAGCTGCCCACGGTGGTAGTAGATGTTGTCTTCGATGCCCGTTCTTAGGTGGCCGCCCTCCACGAGAGCGACGAGATTGAGAGGCAATTGGTGGCGTCCTATGCCGCATACCGACCAGGTTGCACCAGCCGGGATTAGCGATCTCATATGGATGAGTTGCACTGTCGACGGTTGCCCACCACCGGGGAAGCCCAGTACGAACTGGAAGTGCAACGGATCGGCTAGGAGGCCGTCGTCACGCAAACGCAAGGCGGTGGCGATGTGCCCTGTGTCGAAACACTCGATCTCTGGCTTGACCCCGTGGTCACGGCAGGCGACCGCGAGATCACGTAGGAATGGAACGCTATTCTGGAATACCTCATCGCCCAGATTCACGCTGCCGGCGTCGAAGGTGGCCATCTCAGTGCCGAGCTCCACACATGCATATCGCTCGGCTCCCGATGCGTTACCATTCGCCGATCCGGTCGAGACATTGAGGACGGCATCACATCCTGCCGCCCTGACACCGTCGACGATGGCGCGATAAACGGTCACATCCTGGGTGGGACGGCCGTCGTCCTCCCTGGCATGAATCGCGATGATGGATGCTCCGGCTTCCCAGCACGCGAGCGCGTCGCGGACGTTCTCCTCCACCGTGACTGGGACCGCCGGGTTGGCCGTGGGGTCGGTGATCGATCCCGTGATCGCTGCCTGGATGATGACTGGATCGGTCAATTATGCCCTCCCTGTCATCGCCTAGGAGGCGGAATCACGAACAGGGCGGCATGCCGAGCGATCCTTGAACTGAGCCACACCGCCGAGGAATCGGGCACGCCGCTTCATCTCCGGGCCATCGACGATCTGCCCGTCCCTCGCCACGGTTCGACCTCGAGAGATGGTGCGTACCGGGGCTCCCTTCACGTTCCTGCCCTGATAAGGGGTCCAGCCTGCCTTCGAAAGTATCCGGTCATCGGTGAGCCGGGTGGTCTTCTCCATGTCGATCAGGACAATGTCGGCGTCGGTGCCAGGAAGCAAAGAGCCCTTGTTGGGATAGTGGCCGATGAGCTTAGCCGGGTTCTCTGTGAGCAGCCTTGCGAGCGTCGCCAGCGGAAGCCGGTTTCGGTTGACATCGTCGAGGAGGACCATCAGAAGATCGTCATACTGGGGACTGCCCCCTTGTGCTTTCCAGGCGTCAACGTTCATGTGAGCTATCTCGTCGAGAGTATGAGGAGCGTGGTCCGAATCGATGATATCGATGGTCCCGTCGGCGAGTGCATTCCAGATCGTCTCCAGTCTCCGTTCGTCTCCGGTTATCCAGGCACCGTGATATGAGCGAGGGCCCAACCTTTGCATTTCTTCTTCGGTTAGATGAAAGTACTTGGGATCGATCGCGGCGGTGACACCTAGTCCCCGTGCCTTGGCCGCCCTGATCCTGGCGATGCTTCCTACTGCGTGGGTATGGAGGAGATGTAGCCGCACACCGAGCTCATCGTGGAAGTGGATAGCGGTCTCCACCGCGGAGCTCCAAACGACGTCCCGGTTGGTGTAGATCTCTGCCCGGGTGTGGAAGGTGCGAGGGCGCCCGGCGGCCAGCTCCTTCTCGGAGAACAGGTCGAACAGGGCTTGGTTGAACGGATGAACCAGGCAAGGCAGACCGGTCGGCGCGATGGCCTCGAAGCTCTGCCACAGGTCGGCGTCCGAACTCGCGGCAATCCGATCATCGTGGGGGTATCCACCTCCGATCATGAAGATCTTGAACCCCGTTGCACCCGCCTTGGCCAGCTCCGCGATCGTCTCGGGGTTGCTGCCAGAAGCGAAGTGCCCGAAGTCGATGAGTGATTCCTCCAGGGCGAGTTCTCGCTTGTCGCGGAGGGTATCAGCGTCAGTCGTGGGGGGATCCACGTTGGGCATGTCGACCCACGTTGTGTAGCCGCCAGCGGCGGCGGCCATCGAGCCGGTCCGGAAGTCTTCTTTGTGTGAGTAGCCGGGGGTGCGCATGTGAGCGTGTAGATCGACCAACCCTGGCAGCACGACGAGCCCGTCGGCGTCGATGGTCTCCGCTGCGGTCACTTCTTCGTCGGGTCCGACAAGCGCAGCGATTACCCCATCCCGTACGAGCAGATCCGAGCGGATCGGCGCTTCGGGGCTGTAGATCAAGCCCCCGCGAACTCGAAGGTCGATCATCGCCGACCCGACTCTGGAATCGAGGTGTATGGCATCTAGAGACCTCCCTGCGTGTCGATTGATCGGGTTAACGTAGCCGCTTCGGCGGTTTCTGTGATCTCGGTCAGGGTGGGCATAACCTCGGAGCCAAGGAGTCGCACTGTCTGGCGGGCGAGCTCCGACGGCATTCCTTCGGAGCTAACTCGGGCATGGATCTCCTCTACGCCGATCCTCCGATAGCGTCCGATTGCTCGTGCTACCTGCTCCGGGTTTCCCACTAGCCACAGTTCATCCGCCAGTTCCTCCAGGAAGTTCACGGAATCTCTACGGACACGATCCGCCCACTCTTCGCCGAAGCTGCCGTGTAGCGCATACCTGTGGAGTGACGGGCCGAAATGGGTGATAGCGGTGGCTCTGGCCTCTTCGAGCGTGGGCGCGACGACCGTGAAGCGGTTGGCAGCGATGGCAGGGACACGTTCGAGTTGGTGGGCGACTGCCAGGTATCTCTCTGCCTGGGTCCTGACCTGATCGAAGGTGTAAGTGGTCGACGCGTAATATCCATCCCCAATCTCGGCGGCACGACGTGCTGATCGCTTGATCGATCCTCCGATCCACAGTGGTGGGCCCCCGGATCGAAAGGGTCGCGGTTGGGCCCTTCCTTCCACAGCCAGGACCCGACCCCGTATGCCGGTGCCACCGTTCCATAGGGAGCGGAGAGCCGCAATGGCTTCCTCGCACCACGCGCCGGCCGTGGTCGGGTCGACGCCGAACATCTCCTGGATGGCGGGTCGCCCGACACCGACTCCGAGCCGAAGGCGACCTCCTGAAACCTGGTCGACCGACGCGGCATCCCGGGCGAGACGCAGAGGATGCCATGCGGGAAGAAGGACGAGCGCACCTAGATCCATCGATGTGTGATCGATCAATCCGCTCAGGACGATCAATGGCGACAGGGCGCCGAAAGCGAAAGACTCGCCTGACCAAACCGAAGAAAATCCAGCGTTCTCGGCTTCCTCCACCAACGCAACGGTTGTCTGAGAGAACCGGACAGGGAAATGATCATCCGTATGACTGGTATGTAGCCATAGGCCAAGTCTCAATCTCGCCGAGTACCGATCGTGGTCCATGTACCTCTCTCTAACCGACCGTTAACCTTGTGGCATTATAGTGTCAAACAAGTTGACTTCGTAGCCTCGGTGGCCGCGACTGGATCGCCTCGCGGAGTTTCCCCCTCGACCTGACGGCTTGAGCCGTCGGGTCCACTCCCCCTCAGTGTCATGGGTGTTGGGAGGATTAGCTCTACGCCCCTGCCCCTCTTGGTGAGGGTGGCTTTCAGTGTGTCCTAGCCGCTCTCCCAGCGTGAAGGTTGGACCGGCCGACGTGGCTTGATAGGAGTTTGACCCCGGGGCCTCGACTGAGGTGTGCCCATCAGTCCGTTACGACCCCTCAATAAAGAGGAGCAGTAATCATGATGGTCACATGTGGGTCCCGGGCCCTGGCGGAGAGGGTTGGATAATCGAACCACCACAAGGCGGCGTGGGTGTCTAACAGGTATCTCACCTCTCCCAGGCGTCCAGCTCTTCAGGGGGAAGCGGTTCGAACAGGTCGCCGGCCAACTCTCCTTGCAAGAGGCCGGGCTGACGTGTCTGAGGCGGACCGAGCGGTCCCAACTGGGCGATTGGTTTACCCCTCCGGGCGATGACAATCCTCTCCCCCGCCTCCACCCGTTCCAGGAGTCGGGAGAGATGGGTCTTGGCTTCGTGGATGTTGACAGTTGTCATGGCGTGTACACTAGACCGTAAGTAGACTAAGTCAACTAAGTCAACTCTCTCATCCAGCTCCTATTCGACCAGCTGCTCGCAGCGTCAGCGGCGGAACCGGTAGGTCACATGCGTGACCAGGCTGGCGGCACGCGACTCCACCTGCTCGGAGGTCCAACGCGGGATCGAATACCAAGGTGCGGGCACCGAGCGTCAGCGGCGCAATGTGCAGCCGGAGTTCCTCAAGCAGCCCTGCCGGGGATGATTGACGTCAAGGCGCAACGGGTCAGGTCCGGTTGGCCCTCCAGCTGCGGTTCTGGATGACGGCCTT
>WHTL01000002.1 GCA_009377735.1 Acidimicrobiia bacterium | reverse complement strand
TTCCCAACAACGGTAGCGATTCAACAATGAGACAGGATAAGGTCGTCAAGGTAGTGATCTGGGTAATGGTGATTGCACTGGTGCTCTCCCTTGCCGCCGGAGCCATCATGAGTATCCTTTGAGCAACGACGCCCCGAGGAGGGCTGGTGACCCGCTTCCCATTGGTGTGGATGAAACGGTCATTCTTGCCGATGACAGGGGTAAACATTTCCTGGTCCGACTGGATGAGTCGCGTTCCTTCACATATCACAGGGGCGAGCTACCCCACAGCGAGATAATCGGCCGCAACGAGGGTGAGAGGGTGACCACCAGCGGCGACGGACGTCTTCTCATCCTCCGTCCCCGACTGACCGATTTCATCATGAAGATGAAGCGAGGCGCCCAGATCGTCTACCCCAAGGACATCGGGCCCATACTGGTGTATGCCGATATAGGGCCTGGGATGACGGTGGTCGAGGCGGGAACAGGGTCAGGGGCGCTGGCCATGATGCTGGCGCGGGCCGTTGGCCCCACCGGACGTCTCATCTCGGTGGAGCAGCGCGATGATCACGCCCGTCATGCCGCCCGCATGATCAGACGCTGGTATCGAGGCGACGTACCGGGGAACGTTGAGTTGCGCACCGCACGGGTGGAGGACGTCATCGCCGAGGTATGTCCATCGCGGATCGTCCTCGACTTACCAGAACCGTGGCACGCCCTAAAGGAAGGGGCCGAGCATCAGCCGACAGGCGGTGTCTTCTGCGGTTATCTCCCTACAGTTCCCCAGGTGGAGCGGCTTGTGGAGGGAATGAGAGAGACCGGGGTCTATGAGGAGATCGAGGTCAAGGAGTTCCTAATGCGCGACTGGAACATCGATGGTCGCTCGGTCAGGCCAGCTCATACAATGGTTGGCCACACAGGCTTTCTCGTGTTCGCCCGCAAAGTCGAAGGATCCCTCTAAACCGGCTGCCTTGTCGGGGGGCGGGAAGCCGTGGTCGTGGTGAGCGGTCCACTTGAGAATCACGAGGCCACGTAAGGCCCTAAGTCGAAAGCACATCGAACCGGACGATCACTCCGACTCGGCAGACAGGCACCGGGTCGCGGAGTTAAGGTCGGACGGCCCGACCACGCGACAAATGAAGCCGAGGCAGCCGTGGGGGGGACTGAACTCGCCGGGGTCCCCCAGAGATGAGAGTCCCCCAGAGATTACGGTTCGAGGAAGATGCACTCCCCGGGGCATTCCTCGGCGGACTCGATGGTGATGTCCTCTTGACCGCTCGGTACGGTGGCTACGCCATCGCCACCCTCGGCGTTGCCCTTCTCGGCGGCATAGATCGTCTCACCGTCTCGCACGTAGGCGAGACCGTCATCGAGCAGTACGAACACATCGGGAGCGATCTCCTCGCAGAGACCGTCGCCGGTACAGAGGTCCTGATCGATCCAAACCTTCATAGGTGATGCCCCTCCCTGGGGTTGGTGGGCTTGGTTTTAGGGTAGTGCCCGGCCAATGATAATCGGTAAGCCGACAGCTTCTCGTAAGGTGGAGATATAGTCGCATTTAAGCGATCCGATCGGAGGTCTAGGTGCCGACCGAAAATGAGGATGCACTCCGGCGCCGGATTGAGGCGCTGCAGAACGAAGTGGCGAACCTGCGTCGCAGACTCGGTGGTGCCTCGCCGGAGACGTCTGGTGAGCTCGAAACACTCCATAGAAAGCTAGAACGGTCCGAGGAGCAGAACCGCAAACTCGCGACGGTTCTCCAAGAAGCGCGGGAACAGTTGGGTGTGCTCCGTTCCGAGATCGACAAACTCACTGCGCCCCCTCAAGCCTTCGCGACGGTGCTGGAAGTGAATTCGGACGGAACCGTGGACGTGTCCTCCAACAACCGGAAGATGAGGGTCGACGCGCAACCATCTATCGAGGTCAAACAACTGCTCAAGGGTCAGCAGGTTCTGCTGAGTGACTCGTCGACGATCATCGACGTCGCCCATTTCGAACCCACCGGTGAGGTGGTCAGAGTGCGTGACATGCTTGGTGACGGTCGTCTCGTGGTCCTCGCTAACGCTGACGAGGAGACGGTGGTCCATGTCGGCGAATCCTCCTTTCCCGATCCCATCAGGGTAGGTGACCATGTCAGGGTCGATACGGTGAGCGGGCTTGTCCTCGAGCGGCTCTCGCGTCCCGAGGTGGAGGAACTCGTCCTCGAAGAGGTCCCCGATATCACCTACGAGCACGTGGGTGGCCTCAAGGAACAGATCGATCAGATCCGAGACACCGTTGAACTTCCATACGTGCACCGGGATCTCTTCAATGACTATCAGCTCGATCCACCCAAGGGCATACTCCTCTACGGCCCCCCGGGTTGCGGCAAGACGCTGATCGCAAAGGCCGTGGCCAACAGCCTCGCCCAAAAGGTCGCCGAGCGAGAGGGTCGACCTGATGCCCGTTCCTATTTTCTCAACATCAAGGGCCCGGAGCTTCTCAACAAGTGGGTAGGGGAGACCGAGCGCCAGATTCGACAGATCTTCCAGCGCGCCAAGGAAAAATCGGATGAGGGTGTTCCCGTAATCGTCTTCTTCGACGAAATGGACTCGTTGTTCCGGACCCGGGGCACGGGAATAAGTTCCGACGTCGAGTCGACGATCGTACCCCAGCTCCTATCGGAGCTCGACGGGGTGGAGGCACTCAGAAACGTGGTCGTCATTGGCGCCTCCAATCGCGAAGACCTCATTGATCCTGCCATTCTGCGACCGGGTCGACTGGATGTGAAGATCCGCATCGATCGTCCAGACCCGGGCGCCGCCCGTCAGATATTCGGAATCTATCTCACCGATTCGGTTCCACTTGACACCGACGAGGTCCAACGTCACGGGGGAGAGGTCTCGACATATCTAGCCGACACGATCGACAAGGTCGTCGAGACCATGTACTCCGAGAAGGACGCTAATCGCTTCCTCGAGGTGACCTACGCCAACGGGGACCGGGAGGTGATGTACTTCAAGGACTTCTCGTCTGGTGCGATGATCGAGAATATCGTTCGCCGTGCTAAGAAAGACGCCATCAAACGACAGATTGCAACCGGTACGGCTGGCCTCCGGGTAGATGACCTGTTGACGGCCATCGCCCAGGAGTTCCGCGAGCACGAAGATCTTCCCAACACGACCAACCCCGATGACTGGGCCAAGATCTCCGGTAAGAAGGGTGAGCGGATCACCTATGTGCGTACGCTGGTCGATGGTGAGGAGAGCGAGGGCCGTATGATCGAGCAGGTGTCCACCGGGCAATATCTCTGATGGCCATCCGCAAGGTTCTCGGCACCGAGACCGAGTTCGGGATCGCGGCGATGACCGATCCCGACTTCAACCCGGCGTTGGCGTCTGCCGCCGTGGTCAACTCCTCGCCGGTGCCCGGGGTGCGTGTCCAGTGGTCACACGACGAGGAGACTCCAGAGCGAGATGCCCGCAGTCAGGGCCACGAGAGTTTTGGTGTTTCTGATCCGCAACGGGCCCTGGTCAACGCAGTCCTGGTTAACGGAGCCCGTCTCTATGTCGATCATGCCCACCCCGAGTATTCGACACCAGAGTGCTACGACCCCTTGGAAGCGACCCTCCACGATCAAGCGGGGGTAGTGGTCGCCCATCGGGCAGCGGTTGCCGCCACCGAGCGAACCGGCCATCGTCTCGCCCTCTACAAGAACAACAGCGACGGTAAGGGAAACTCCTACGGATCCCACGAGAACTACCTGCTAGACCGTCAGACTCCATTCGGCACCATCATCCGATATTGCGTGCCGTTCTTCGTAACGCGGCAGATATTCACTGGATCGGGAAAGGTTGGAAGCGAGAACGGCCGACCCGACGTCGACTACCAGATAACCCAACGTGCCGACTTCTTCGAGGAGGAGGTCGGTTTGGAAACAACCCTTAAGCGGCCCATCGTCAATACCAGGGACGAGCCCCACGGTGAACCCAGTCGATATCGTCGCCTGCACGTGATCATTGGCGACGCCAACCTTTCCGACGTTCAGATATACCTCAAGCTCGGCGTCACCGCCCTGTTCCTGGCTGCAATGGAGGATGGGGCGATCCCCCGGCCACTCGACCTTGCCGACCCTGTCGAGGCGTGTTGGCGCATCTCCCACGACACCGACCTCACTGAACCCGTGAAACTGCTCGACGAGGGCTCAGCCACCTCCGTCGAGATTCAGATGAAGTATCACGAATGGCTCTCATCGTATGCCGAGGGTCTCGAGGACGCCGATGAGTGGCGTCCCGTCCTCGACGAGTGGGGAGCAGTACTCACTGATCTTGAGGTCGATGCCGATCGCGCCGCAGACCGCCTCGACTGGGTGGCCAAGAGAACCCTGCTCCGAGCAATGACCGACCGCCATGGGCTCGACCCTCAGAGTGCCCGGCTGCGTAGTGTCGACCTGCAGTATCACGACGTCGACCCCGAGAGAAGCCTCCACCGGCGACTCGTCGACAGGGGCCGGATCAGAAGATTGTTCACCGACGAAGAAGTGGAGGAGGCAACACTGACCCCACCAGATCGGACACGGGCGTACTTCCGGGGGGAGACCGTGCGTCGTTTCCCCGATGCGGTGGCGGCAGCGAACTGGGATGCCCTCGTCTTCGACACCGGTGAGAAGCACCTCAAACGGGTTCCTATGATGGACCCCCTACGTGGTAACAGAAACAAAACGGAGCGACTTCTCGACGAAGCCGAGGATGCGGCTGCGTTACTCGAAGCACTCGGAGGCAGCGGATGACAGATCGACAAAGACCATCTCGCCGTAGTGGCGAGCAACCAGAAGAGGAACAGACAAAAGACGAGGTTACCGAGGACCTGACGGACGCCGACGACCTCGACGACCTCATGGACGAGATCGACGACGTCCTCGAGGAGAACGCCGAGGAGTTCGTCAAGAACTATGTCCAGAAGGGCGGGGAATGAGGGGTCCCCTCCCCATGGAAGGGGGGACGAGGGGCTTCACCGAACTCCTCCACGAAATGGGTATCACCCCGGGCACCGAGTTGGTACCCGGTGAGAAGGTGCCAACGGTTCCCGAGGGCACGACCGTTTTAGCGATGCGGTTCGACAGCGGCGTGGTCATTGCCGGCGATCGGCGCGCCACCGCGGGCTCACTCGTTGCCCACCGGAATATTCGCAAGGTGTTCGCCACCGACGAGTGGTCGGCGATGGCGGTGGCTGGGACTGCAGGTCTGGCCTTGGAGATGGTGCGTCTTTTCCAGACAGAGCTGGAGCACTTCGAGAAGATCGAAGGTCGCGCCCTGACCCTCGACGGTAAGGCAAATTATCTCTCCAGGATGGTGCGCAACCAGCTCCCGATGGCCATGCAGGGTCTGGTGGTGGTCCCCCTCTTCGCCGGTTATGACCATCTCGACGATATCGGGCGACTTTATACCTTCGATGTCGTCGGTGGTCGCTACGAAGAGCAAGAGTACGGCACCACCGGCTCTGGGGCGAGTCTTGCCAAGGCGTATTTGCGGGCTTCCTACACCGCCATCCCACCGGAGAATGAAGCCGTGAGTCTGGCTGTGCGTGCCCTCGTTTCGGCGGCGCAGGAGGACACCGCAACCGGCGGCCCGGATCTGCGACGTGAGATCTTCCCCAATGTGCTCAAGATCGACGCCGACGGCACTACCGAGATCGAGGACACGGTTCTCCAACCCATCGCCAGCGAAGCCCTGGAGACCATCCGATGACGATTCCGTTCTATGTACCTCCCGAACAACTAGTTCGGGACAAGGCCGAGTATGCCCGTAAGGGGATTGCCCGGGGGCGATCGATCGTGGCTCTGTCCTACGACGAGGGAATTCTCATCCTCGCCGAGAACCCATCGACCACATTGCGAAAGATATCCGAGGTGTATGACCGCATCGCATTCGCCGGGGCCGGGCGATTCAATGAGTTCGAAACCCTGCGCAAGGCGGGAATCCGACAGGCGGACATCACCGGTTACATGTACAGCCGCAATGACGTCAACGCCCGCGGGCTGGCAGCCGCCTTTTCCCAGACACTTGGGGCGGTTTTCAGTCACGAGCCCAAACCGTACGAGGTCGAGATCCTCCTTGCCGAGGTAGGGCCGGCGCCAGGAGATCGTGCCTTGTTCAAGGTCAGCTACGACGGCACCGTATACGCCGAGACCGATCTGGTGGCGATAGGCGGAAAGGCCGACGACCTCACCACCCAACTCCGAGAAGGATGGAGAGAGAATCTGACCCTGGAGGAGGCGACAACCCTGGGAGCCGAATCCTTCCGAGAAATAGAGGGCCGAGACTCCGAGGGCTGGGAAGCCGCGGTGCTCTCCCTAGACAACGGCCGCAGAGCCTTCCGCCGCATCGAGGTGTAACACCGTCGGGTCGAGGGGGGCGCAGGGCCTAGCGCAACCACCGGGCCCGCCCCTCCGGGGGAGGAGACGCGGAGGGGGTCGCGTCTCCGCGAAGACTATGGGCAGGGCGGGCTTCACGGCGGGCATGTATCACCGAGGACGTCGGGTGCTCCTATCTCTGAGGATGGCCCACCAGGGGTTTCCTCGGAGACACAAGGAGGAGGCATGACAATGCCCAAACGAAGACAACGTCTGACGACACTCGCCGTCGTCCTGGCCGTAATGGTGGCCGTTCCGCTCGCAGTGATTGCGACCGACAGGTTCGTCGACGTCCCCGAGGAGAATGTCCACCACGACGACATTACCTGGCTGGCCGACGCCGAGGTTACCCTGGGCTGCAACCCACCCGACAACGATCGGTACTGTCCCGGAGACCCGGTGTTGCGACAGCAGATGGCCTCATTCATGCGTCGCTTGGCCGAGAACCAGGTAGTCGACGCCGCCAGTGCCATCACCGCCGAAACCGCTGCCGAGGCCGACCACGCCGCCACTGCCGGGATCGCCGGTACCGCATATCAAGCGGTCCGTGACGAGCTGGTCAACATCACCGGAACCAACTCCGCAACGGCCGACTCCATCGCCACCCTCGACGGGCTCCCGTCAGGCGACTACGTGGTCACGGCGAGCTGGAATGCCAACGCCCACGGCCCCGGCGCCGGAGCACGAATCGTCTGTGATCTGAGTGTCGGTTCATCCTCGCATCGGGCAGTTGCACAAGTTGACAACGACGCTGTGGGGCAGGAGAGCATGGCCGGGGTGATCGGTGGAACCCTGGGAGAAGGAGAACAGGTCAACCTGAGTTGCCATCGGGAGAGCGCAACCGGTAGCCAGTCTGTCTCCTCGATCAACGTGGTGGCCCATCCAGTGGCGGAGGTGATAACTACCGAGGTCACCGAGTAGAGCCAACCGAACCCGACGACGCCTCCCACGTACTCGTTACGAGACGTGGGAGGTGCTCGTGTATTCTCCTCAGACGGGATGTCGGCCTCGGGGTCGAATTCTGTAGTCTCGTGAGCGCCAGTGGTTGGGATCCCGGAGGTCAACCTTAGATGAGCGCCTCCAGCATTGATACCGGTGGTGACCGGTCCGTCGAGGGGGCGCGACGTGAGTGGGTCGAAACCGCCTAGGCTGACAGATGATGGATCGTCGTGTCATGGGGATCGAGACTGAGTACGGGGTCACCTGCACCCTCGCTGGGCAGCGGCGGCTCAGCCCTGACGAGGTGGCGCGCTATCTGTTCCGACGGGTCGTGTCCTGGGGTCGGTCGTCCAATGTCTTCTTGGAGAACGGTGCACGTCTCTATCTCGACGTTGGGAGTCATCCCGAGTACGCCACCCCGGAGTGCGATAGTCTTTTCGATCTGGTTGCCCATGACAGGGCGGGGGAACGCATTCTGGCCGACCTGGTCTTCAATGCCGAGCAACGCCTCGATGACGAGGGCATCCGGGGTGAGGTCTTCCTCTTCAAGAACAACGTGGACTCAGCAGGGAACTCCTACGGCTGTCATGAGAACTACCTGATCAGCAGGAACAAGAACTTCAACCGCATCGTGGAAACACTGCTGCCATTCCTGGTCACCCGCCAGATCTTCCTCGGTGCCGGTCGTCTCAGCACCGGGCCAAGGGGTACCACCTTCGGGATGTCCCAACGCGCCGAGCACATCTGGGAGGGGGTCTCCTCGGCAACCACCCGGAGCCGTCCCATCGTCAACACTCGCGACGAACCCCACGCCGATGCCGAGAAGTACCGCCGCCTGCACGTCATTGCGGGCGACTCGAACATGAGCGAATACGCCACCTTCGTGAAGTTGGGCACCATCGCAGTACTTCTCACCATGATCGAGCGGGACGCGGTGTTTCGCGACGTCACCCTGGAGAATCCCATCCGTGCGCTGAGGGAGATCTCCCAGGATCCAACCTGCCGACGACTCGTCCGACTCGCCAATGGTCGGGAGCTCTCCGCTCTCGATATCCAGTGGGAGTATCTCGACCGCGCCATCCGTCACGCACGTAATCCGGGTCTTCCACCCGAACTGGACAAGGCAATATCCATGTGGGAGCACCTCCTAACCCAATTGGAGCGTGACCCCATGAGCCTCGACCGGGAGGTGGACTGGGTGATGAAGCGTCGCATCATCGATCGCTTCCAGGCCCGCCACGACACCACCCTCTCCGATCCCAGACTCGCCATGATCGACCTTTCCTACCACGACGTGAATCCCGATCGTGGTCTGTTCCATCTGCTGGAACGTCGCGGACATGCAGAACGGGTCGTCGGCGACGAAATGGTCAAGGACGCCATGGAGAACCCACCGCAGACGACCAGGGCTCGACTCCGCGGTGCCTTCATCAAGGCAGCGAAGGAGAAGAAGAGGGACTTCACAGTCGATTGGGTCCATCTCAAACTCAACGACCAGGCCCAGCGGACCGTGCTATGCAAGGATCCCTTTGCCGCCGAGGACGAGCGGGTCGACAAGCTCATCGCCGCTCTCTGAGCACGACCTGACACCGGATCCCCTAATCTCGCTCACATGAAGAACGTGATCGAGCGTCTGCTCAACCTGCTCGCCTTTCTCCTCACCACCGAACGGCCAGCCACAGCCGAGGAGATCAGATTCAAGGTGAAAGGGTATGACAACCCCTCCGATGACGCGTTTCATCGCATGTTCGAGCGGGACAAGGACCAGCTGCGCTCCTTGGGAATCGGACTTGAGATCCACACCGATAGTTATGGGATGGACCCCGCCTACGTGCTGGATCCGGACAGCTACGCCATCGATGACCCGGAACTCACCGACGAGGAGCGTGCCGCCCTCGCCCTGTCCGTCAACGTGGTTCGTGTTGGTGGTCAACCCGCCGGCCCCGAGGCATTGTTCAAACTCGGTGGTATCGCCTGGGAAGGCGGAGGCGAGCCCCTGGGTGCCGATCTTGGAGGCGACATCGAAGACGCCGTTGAGTTGTTCGAGGCCATCCGCCAACAGAGCCGCCTCCGTTTCGACTACCGGGGGAGTGAACGCCGTGTCGATCCGTACACCATCGCTCGACGCAGAGGGCATTGGTATCTGCTGGGCAATGCCAAAGGTGAGACCAGAGTGTTTCGGGTAGATCGGATGACGAACGTCAAAGTGGGACCGGCAGGTGGATTCGAGCGACCTGTCGACTTCGACCCAGGTCGCGAATTGGATCTGCATCCGTGGGAGGGTGGCTCCGATCCCGAACAGACGGCGGTGGTTCGCTTCGATCCCGAGGTGGCATGGTGGGCGTCTCGTATCCTCCATGAGCCACACACACCGGGTGAGCCCCTGGAGACGACCATGCGGGTGGGGAATCAGGACGCCTTCATCGGATTCATAACGGGCTTCGGCGCCGAGGCGGAGGTATTGGAACCGCCCGAGCTGCGTAGCAAAGTGATCGAACGCGTCAGGGGAGCGCTCAAGGGAGTGGGAACGGAATGACCGACCGCACTGCTGCCCGTCTCTCCCGGATTCTCTCCCTGATCCCGTGGCTCATCGTCAACGAAGGGGCAAGTGTTGATGAGGTTTGTACCCGCTTCGGTTACGAGGCTGAGGATGACCTGCTCCGAGACCTCAACACGGTGATGGTGTGTGGGTTGCCCGGATATGGCCCTGGTGACCTGATGGACGCCTATATCGACGGCGAGGAGGTGTTTGTCGACATGGCCGACTATTTCGCCAATGCGCCCCGCCCTACGGCGGCGGAGGCTCTCACCATGTTGGCCTCGGCCATGACGGTGTCGGGCTCCGGTCTGGGCAATCCCCATCTCGATTCCGCTATCGAGAAGCTGTCACGGGTGCTCCTCCCGGATCCGGAGTCGGTGATCAATGTTGACGTTGCTCCACAGCCCGATTTTGTTGGACCCGTGAGCGAAGCCGCATCCAACGCCCAAACGGTGACGATGGTCTATACGGGCCTTGCCGACGGCCAACGCAAGGAACGGGTGGTGGAGCCGTGGTCGGTGTTCACCTCCCTGGGCAACTGGTATGTGAGAGGCTGGTGCCGTCTGGCCCAGGGGGAGCGGATCTTTCGGGTAGATCGGATCAACTCGCTGGAGATCAACGAAGAGACGTTCGAGGCGCCCGAAAGCCCACCAAAACCCGAGGTTCATTACACGCCGACCGAGGATGCGGTCCACGCCATAATCGATCTCGGGAGGGGTGCCCTTTGGGTGCTCGACTACTACCCGGTCGACATCATCCGACAGAGCAAGAAGAAAACCAGGATCCGCTTTGCCACATCCGAGCCCGGCGTGGCGGCACGACTGCTCCTCAGATTGGGAGAGAATGCGAAGCTCGTCGAGGGAGATGAGGTGAGGGAGGAAGTTGTCAGGCTGGGTTCGGCGATACTCGCCCGATATGGTGAGTGACCCATCTCGATACTGCCAGCTGACCCACCCCTTCTACAATCGGGGTCAATGCTTCAGGGTGGCGAGATACTCATCATTCTCATCGTGGCGCTTCTCGTCCTCGGACCGGAACGCCTGCCGATACTCGCCCGTAAGGCCGGTGAGTGGACGCAGAAGATGCGAAGCGCTGCAACCGACCTCACCCAGGGTTTGGAGAAGGAAGTCAGCGAACTCAAGGATCTGGCGGAAGAGGCGGGTCGGCCGATCTCGGAGATCCGCAGCGAACTGCGCAAGTCGGTGGACGAGGTGGGAATGTCACGTCTCGACTGGGTCGGCCCCAAACCCCAGTCAGGTCCGGGACCTGAACAGGCGATTTCAGATCTCGATCGGATCGAGCGTGGCGAGGATCCGGAGACGGGGGACGACGACTCTGCGGAGAAGCCAGGAGATCATCCCCCAGAGGCCGCCCAAGCGTGACCGAGGCGTCCCCGCTGGATGATCCGAGGCCGATCCTCGAACACCTTGACGAACTGCGGAGCCGACTCTTCAAGATTTCCATCGCAGTGGTCCTTGCCGGTATTGGCGCCGCCGTATTCGCCGATCCGCTCAGGGTCGTTCTCGAGGCGCCATTCCATGCTGCCGCTCCTGAGGCCTCCCTCCAGACCCTGGCACCCGGGGAGCAATGGGGCGTTCTCATGCGCATCGGGCTCTTCGGAGGTCTCATCATCGCCAGTCCGGTGGTGCTTTACCAGATCTGGGCATTCATCCTCCCCGCACTGACCGGCAAGGAGCGACGGTCGGCCATCCCCGTTGTGGCAGCTCTCGTCGTTCTGTTCGTCGGTGGGGTGGTGTTTGGGTACCTCGTTCTTCCCCGTGGTCTTGCTTTCCTGCTGGGGATCTTCGGTGACGTAGACAACAACCTAAGGATGGGGGAGTACTACTCCTTTGTCCTCAGATTTCTTCTCGCCTTCGGGGCCACCTTTCTCTTCCCTGTGTTCCTCATCGCCGCAGCGGCGGCGGGGATCATAGGATCCGAGCATCTGGCTCGGGGACGCCGGTGGGCAGTCCTAGTCATGGTCATCGGGGCAGCGCTCATCACTCCAACCGGTGACGCCCTCACCCTGGTTGCGCTCACCGTGCCCCTCTATCTGCTTTATGAGGCGTGCTACTGGGTGGTGCGTCTGGTGTTGAGAAAGTGAGTCTCTCCGAGTTCTTCGACGCACTGCCCTTCGAACCTGACCAATTCCAAGTGGAAGCGGCCCGCTCGGTGGAGAAGGAGCGCTCTGTGGTTGTCACCGCACCTACCGGGTCCGGAAAGACGCTCATCGCCGATGCCGCCATCCACATCAACCTGGAGCGGGGGATGAGGATCTTCTACACCACCCCGATCAAGGCTCTGTCCAATCAGAAGTTCGGAGACTTGGCGGCAAGCCACGGCGAGGGGAGGGTTGGTCTGCTCACGGGCGACAACGTCATCAACCGCGATGCCGACATCCTCGTCATGACCACAGAAGTGTTCCGCAACATGATCTACTCCGACCCCGATCAGCTCGAAGACGTCGGCGTGGCGGTCCTCGATGAGGTGCATTACCTCCAGGATCGCACCAGAGGCGCTGTCTGGGAGGAGATAATCATTCACGCACCGGAGCACATACGACTGATCGCATTATCGGCCACTATCGCCAATCCTGAGGAGTTCGCGGCCTGGATTAGAGAGAGGAGGGGGAAAACCGATCTGATCATCGAGGAAGCCCGCCCCGTACCCCTGGAGTCCCTGTACGCCCTAAACGACAAGGTGAACCGCTCGACGGAGTTGCAACCGATGTTCGGGCCGGACGGCACACCCAACCGACGCATCACCAGAATGCTGGAGACACAGGGGCGGAAGACAAGATATCGCACTCCAAGACGCATCGACCTGATTGAGGAGCTGGAATCTCACTCCATGCTTCCCGCCATCATCTTCATATTCTCCCGGGCGGGGTGCGATGCCGCAGCCAGAGGGGTTGCCGACGCCGGAGTCCGCTTCACTGACGTCGAACAACGCGCCCAAATCCGCGAGATCGTCGACATCCGCACCGCACACCTCGCCGACGAGGACCTCGGTGTCCTGGATCACGCCGGGTTCGTCACCACCCTGGAGGCAGGTGTAGCCGCCCATCATGCAGGAATGATCCCCGCCTACAAGGAGACGGTGGAGGATCTCTTCACCCAGGGACTCCTCAAGGTCGTGTTCGCCACCGAAACCCTGGCACTCGGCATAAACATGCCCGCAAGATCGGTGGTGTTGGAGCAGCTCTCGAAGTACGTGGGAGACGGTCACGCACTCCTGCAACCGGGTGACTACACCCAACTCACCGGTCGAGCAGGAAGACGCGGCATCGACGACTACGGGTATGGCGTGGTGTTACACACCCGGTTCGTCGACTTCATCGAGGCGGCGTCCATCGCCGCCGCCGGCACTCATCCGCTACGTTCCAGCTTCAGACCCACCTACAACATGACGGCGAACCTTGTCGCCAACTACGACCGTGACGAGGCTTACCGGCTCATCGGCGCTTCCCTGGCCAGCTTCCAACATCATGACCGCGAAGACGAGCTGCAAAGTGTGATCGACCGTCGCAGCGATGAATTGGAGCACGAGTGGTCGCAAGCCACCTGCGATCGGGGCTCGATCCTTGACTATCTCGCTCTTCTCGACTCCCACGAGGACGAGCGTTCCGGACGGGTGCTCCTCGATCCGGGTGATGTGGTCGACATCCCCGATGGTCGTCGTTCTGGCAGGTATGTCGTTCTCCGTCTCACCCATCGGTCGGGGAAGCGACACCCCGGTCATCTGATGATGTCCACCAAGGGTCGGGTAACTGAACTCTCTCGCCGTGATCTGGGCAGATCGTTCCAAGTCTCCGGGCGAGTGAACCTGCCCCGGCCCTTCGAGCCGCGATCGAGGAGGTTTGCACAGCAGGTACTCCGGTCCCTTCGCAAGGTGCCCGCCGGTCAGGGCATGTCATCGGAGAGTGGCAGAAAGGTCGATCATCCGGTGGCCGAATGCCCCGATGCCGATGACCACGTGCAGTGGGCACGCCGTGCTCTATCCACCCAACGCCGGATCGATCAGCTCGTCAAGGAACAGCAGAAGCGGGGAACGGAGAACCTGGTGGGGATGTTTCGCTCTATCGAGAAACTCCTCACCAACTGGGGTTATATCGAAGGCTGGTCGTTGACCGCCGAGGGGGAGAGACTCCGATCCATCTACTCGGAGACGGACCTTGTAGCCGCCCATTCCCTCGGCGATGGCACCTTCGTTGAGCTCTCCGCCCCCGACCTGGCGGCGGTTCTGTCAACTCTGATCTACGAACCGCGATCGGATCAGGTGTCCCCACCAATCTTCCCCACCGCTGCCAGCGCTGCCGCCTGGGAATCGATCGAGTCCATCTGGGAGGATCTAACGGCAACCGAGCTGGACGCACGGCTGCCGCTCACCAGACGACCCGATCCGGGCTTCGCCGTCATCGCACACCAGTGGGCCTCGGGTTACCTGTTCGATCAGATTGACCCGGGCCCCATGGCCGCAGGGGACATCGTGAGGGTTGCCCGTCAACTTCTCGACGTCCTCAGACAGGTACGCGATACCGCCCCCGAGTTGGCACCGGCCGCGGCGGAGGCAGTGAAGGCCATCGACCGCGATATCGTGGCGGCCCAGGGCGTGGGATGACCTGGACGGTGTTGGTCAATCCCACCGCAGGTCCACGTCGAGTCAGAACCGATCGACTCCATCGGGTCCTCCGCGACGCCCAGGTCAGCTACGTCCTCGAAGAACCCACAACACCTGACCAGATGAGAAACGAGATCCTTAAGGCTGCTGAAAAGGGATCAGGGGTAGCTCTGGTCGGTGGTGACGGCACCTTCAATCTGGCAGTCGACACGATCATGGGTCTCGATGTCACGGACCGGCCACTCCTGGCCATCCTGCCAGCGGGGTCGGGTGTCGACACCATCCGTACCTTTGCCATCCCCCAGACCATCGAAGGTGCGGTTGCCCATCTGCACGGAGATAACAGCTACGAACTCGATGTGGTCCGGCTCGGAAATGGGAGGTACATGGCCAATGTCGGACAGACCGGCATTCTGGCGGCAGCAGTGGGAGGAGCAACAAGTCTGCCACGAGGAGTGGGATCTGCTCGCTACTTTCTCTCCTTTACAGCTCTCCTACCACGGTTTCGGCCTACCGAGGTCACCATCGAGACAGATCGCCGCACCATCACCGGTAAAGCCCTGGCCGTGATCGTTGCCAATGGTCAGTTCTTCGGCGGTGGATGGAATGTTGCACCAAAATCAACACCAATGGACGGGGTGGTAGACCTCCAGATCTTCGATCTCACCCGTAGACAGGTTCCCGCCTTGGTCGCCCCCATTCGAAAGGGCCTCCACCTCACTCATCCCGCTGTTCGGCGCACCCGAACGTCCACCTTCCACATCGAGACGGCCGACCCCTGGCCAGTTGAGGTCGACGGGGAACCAATGGGCTCCACCCCGTTTGAGGGAAGCGTGATCCCCGCAGCGGTACGGCTGAAAATATAGACCCGTCTCCTCTGGGGGCCTCCGTCCCCCAGACCCCCAACGGCTGCCTCTACCTCACTTATCGCGTGGCTGCGGCCGTCCGACCTCAACCTCCGCGACTCGGTGTCTATCTGTCGTTGCTAGTGTCCTGTCCGGTAGGTTCGCTTGGTATTTATGCATGATCTCCCGGACAGGACACTAGGTGATCGTCGGGTTCCTCGGGGTTTCGGGCTGATCTCTTACCTCGAAGCGGGTTCCGACATTGATTGCACTCCGCGGTGCGCCCTTCCCACCCACCACCACTGCATCTGCACTGCCGATAGCCGACCCGGCTGGAACTTCCACCCTAAATGGCATCTTGGTGTACGCTCCACGCGAACGGAGTGAAACACCGGAAAATGCCCTGGAACAGAAGAGCATCAGAAGGTGTTGGGAATCTGACACCCCTGAGAGCATTTCAACGTATACTCTCGCCCGAACCGGGTAGGCACGACCCGAGTCACAGACCGATTTTCATTACATCAATACCCAGAGAACACGAGGAATCCAACCGCCGATGGCAGATGAGACCATGACCACAGAGGAAGAATTACACCAGGATATCGAGGATGTCGAAGAACTCGACGACCTCGATGATCTCGACGACTCCGAACTCGACCCAGAGACCCTCGACGAAGACCTCGAGGACGACTTCGAGGAATTCACCGACGAGGACGATTTCGATGAGGATGATGAGGAGTCGGAAGCCACAACAAAGAGTGGTGAGGATGTCGACGACGAGACCGAAGAGGCCTTGGAGGATCTCGAGGCCGAGGAGCTCGAGCTGAGCGAGGAGGAGGCCAACGAGGCCCTCCTCGTCGATGAGGAGGCCGAGCTGCGCGCCATCCGACGTGAGGAGCTAACCCTCAATGTCGATGCCCGAACCGCCCGTTCCGACGAGTTCGTGTGCCGTTCCTGTTTTCTGGTGAAGCGTGCCAGCCAATTGGCCAACCGCAGAAAGCTGATCTGCACCGACTGTGCCTCCTGATATCCACCCCACCCCAGGTGTCGGGGTGGCGCTGGTGTCGGAGAACAAGATCCTGTTGGTACAACGAGCCCACGCCCCTCGCCAGGGTCTTTGGGCTATCCCCGGCGGAAAGGTGGAATACGGTGAGACTCTGATTGGGGCTGCCCATCGGGAGGTATTGGAGGAAACCGGGATCGACTGTGAGATAGGAGAGGTGATCTGGGTGGGGGAGAGCATCGGGGATGGCGACCCACCGGACCATCACTACACCCTGACAGACTTCCTCGCATCCGTTGCAGGGACACCACAACCGCACGCTGCCGACGATGCGGCAGACGCCCGCTGGGTCACCATCGAAGAAGCGCGCCAGATGCCGATGACCCCTACCATGCCGTCCCTGCTCGATGTGTTGACCGAGTACGTTGGTTGAGGTCGAGCTGTCGGCGGACCTCCACCCTGGTCCTCTCTGGTGTCACCCGCGATCCCCATATGGCCGTGCCCGCACCCGACGGTGTCGCCCCAATCTGGCGTAGGCAGTGGACAGTCTTCTCGAAAAGGCATGACGCAGGATGGGAGTGTGCGAAGATATCTGGATGGATCCGGATCCCATCACAACAAGCGTTGCGGAAGATGGCGGCAACGTAGCCGATGACATCGAACGACGCATCGAGGACTTGGCCGAGGTAGACGCTCCAGACGCCGCCGACTTGGCGAGCGACCTCGCCTCCACACTCGCCGAGCTACTCGACCAGGTCGAATCTGTCTGACGATCGCTGGGAGGTGCGATGATGAAGTCAGTCGAACTGGTCGTCCACGACTCGCGTCCTGACGCCCTCGAGTTTGCCGAGAAGTTCAGCGATCAGCTGGAAGCGGCGGGTATCTCAACCAGTGGAGATCCTGATGTGGTCATGGCACTTGGAGGCGATGGAACCATGCTCGCCGCGGTGCAACGGGCCATCGACCTGGACATCCCCGTATTGGGATTCAATCTGGGCACCATCGGCTTCCTTTCTTCTGTTGACGTGAGCGATGTCGATCGCGTCATCGAAGCCCTTTCGAGCAACGACTTCCTCGTCTCGGAACGGAGCATTCTCCACGCCAAGACGAAAAAGGGTAAGGCAATGGGACTGAACGACGTCGTGGTGGAGAAGATCGACAGCCAGAGGTTGGTTCAATTGCGTGTTTCCATCGACGATGAGCCCTTCCTCACCTATCGGTGCGACGGGCTTATCGCCGCCACCCCCACGGGTTCAACGGCGTACACCTTCTCATCAGGTGGTCCGTTGGTAGACCCAGAGGTGGAAGCGATTCTCCTCAGTCCGGTTGCTGCCCACTCCCTCTTTGATCGCACCATGGTCCTGCCCGCCAATCGAACCTTGAAGATCATCGTTGAGAGGGACCGCCCGGTGCGGGTATCGGTTGACAAGGTCGATCTTGGTGTCCTGGAGGAAGGGGACTCCGTCGAGGTGCGCACCGCGGCAGTCACGGTGCGTTTTCTCGCCCTTGACGTCACCAGCTTTCCACAATCGGTGACGGAGAAGTTCGGTCTCGCAGGGTTGTGAGCACTTCAGTGCTCGACGAGTTGCTCGTAAGGAATCTGGGGGTCATCTCGGAGGCAAGATTTCGACCCTCAGACGGGCTCACGGTCATCTCGGGTGAGACCGGAACCGGCAAGACCCTCCTCCTCGGTGCGGTGCGTCTCCTTTTGGGTGAGGCACCCAACACCGACCTGGTGGGACCATTCGGCCAGGAGACCGTTGTCGACGGACGGTTCAGGAGCGAAGAGGACGAGTCGGTGGTGAGTCGGGTCGTTCCCAAGGAGGGTCGCAGTGCCTCCTATATCGACGGGCGTCTCGCCTCCACGGCCACACTCGCCGAGAGAATAGGCTCCGATGTCGCCGTCATCGGCCAACACGATCAATTGTCCCTCGCACGTCCCCGGGCAGTGCTGAGACTCATCGACGACGCCCTCGATGACGACGGAGTGAACACCCTGATGGCATATCGCGAGGCATGGGACCGTTTGCAGTCACTGGAGAGCCTCCGCGACGACCTTGGGGGCGATCCACGGGCACTCAATCGGGAGCTGGAGTTGTTGGCCTACCAAACGACCGAAATCGACAAGGCGGGATTCGAGGCAGGTGATGACGAGCGCCTCGAGGCGGCTGCAGTGCGTCTTTCCAATCTGGAGACGCTCCGTACCGGCCTTGCCCAGCTGCATCAGATGGGTGGAGAAGTCGCCGACACTCTGGGATCGATGATCTCGGAGATCCGAAAACTGGGAATGATCGACCACCGACTAGGGCCAACGGAGGAACGGCTCGAGGGTTTGGGTTCAGAGATCGCCGATCTTCTCGTCGTGTTGCGTGATGCGGCGGATAACGACGAAACCGGAAATCTGGGGGAGGTCGAGGAAAGGCTCACCTTATTGGGTGATCTCAAGAGAAAGTATGGGAGCACCCTCGACGACATCCTGGCCTACCGGTCCGAAGCCGGCGAACGTCATACGCGAATCGTCGCTCTCCTAGACCGAGCCGAGAGTCTCGAGAGCGACCTGGAAACGGCAAGGGAAGAGGCGAAAAGGCAAGCAGAGGCTCTTACGGAAACGAGAGCTCGTGCCGCTGAGTCCTTGGCCAACGAAGCCGTCAAGCATCTCGGTGACCTGGGTTTCGAAGACCCGGTGATGTCCATTGCCCTGGAGACAACCGAACCCACGGCATCCGGTGCCGACCGACCAGCGATCGTGTTCGCATCGGACTCCCGTCTGAGTGCGGGCCCCATCGGCGCCGCCTCGGGTGGTGAACTGAGTCGACTCGTTCTGTCTCTTCGCTTGGCAGCCGGTGCCAGCGAGCGAACCACCATGATCTTCGACGAGATAGATGCGGGGGTCGGAGGTGCCACCGCCCTTGCTCTCGGTGAGAAGTTGGCTCGCCTTGCCCAGACCTCACAGGTGTTGTGTGTCACCCATTTGCCCCAGGTGGCAGCCTGGGCAGACCGACATCTGGTGGTGAGGCGGGACGGCGCCGAGGCGTCGGTGGAGTTGGTAGAGGGGGAGGAAAGGGTCGAAGAGCTCACTCGGATGCTTGCGGGACTCCCGGATTCCTCGCCGGGAGCTGATGCCGCCCGAGAGCTTTTGGAACGGGCAGTAGTGCCCCGGTCGGAGTAGTTTGGGATACATGGAACTCGTCAGGATCGAACATGACGGAGCAATCACCCGATTGTGGATGACTCGCCCCGAACGTCGCAACGCCCTCAGTTTCGAGATGATGCAACGACTCCAAAAGGAACTGACCGATCTTCCCGAAAAGACGGAGCTGGTCGTCCTCGGCGGCGAGGGCCCGGTGTTCTCGGCGGGTCACGATCTCTCTGAGATGATCGACCGCGACCCGGGGTTCTACGAGGAGCTGTTCGACCGGTGCACCGACCTCATGCTCACCATTAGACACCTACCCCAACCGGTAATCGCCCGAGTCCACGGGACCGCAACGGCGGCGGGATGCCAACTTGTTGCATCATGTGACCTCGCGGTAACAGTAGAGGGTGCCAAGTTCGCCACACCGGGAGTGAAGATCGGTCTCTTCTGCTCCACTCCCATGGTGCCGGTGAGTCGGGTTGTGGGCGCCAAACGGACCATGGAGATGCTGCTCACCGGCGAGCCCATCGATGCCCCCACCGCCCTCGATTGGGGTCTGGTGAACAGGGTGGTTCCGGCAGATGCGCTGGACGACGAGATCGACGATCTCGCCCAAAGCATCCTCCGATACAGCCGCAGGGTCATCGGTATTGGCAAACGCGCCTTCTACCAACAACTCGGGGTCGATGAGCCCACCGCCTACGACATAACCCGTCAGGTGATGGCCTCGAATGCCAACCTCGCCGACGCCCAGGAGGGCATGTCGGCCTTCCTGGAGAAACGCCAACCCCAATGGGAGAGGTAGAAGTGGGGAGACGCTGAGACGGGTCCTCGGAGTCTGTCCTCCTCCGTGCTACCATTTGATTCCGTCATGAACGGCCTAGCAAACACCTCGCCAGGAGCCCAAGACGGGAAAGCACCACAACCACGCGATGTTCCGCGACATATCTTTGTCACAGGCGGGGTTGTATCGAGTCTCGGAAAGGGGATCACCTCCGCCTCCTTGGGTCGTCTTCTCGAATCTCGTGGTCTAAGGGTGGTCTGTCAGAAACTCGACCCATACATAAATGTCGATCCCGGCACGATGAACCCATTTCAACACGGTGAGGTTTTCGTCACCGACGACGGCGGCGAGACCGACCTCGATCTGGGTCATTACGAACGGTTCACCGGAGAGAATCTGACCCGTGCCTCCAATGTGACCTCGGGATCGGTTTATCTCTCGGTGATCCAAAAGGAGCGCCGCGGGGACTATCTGGGTGACACGGTCCAGGTCATCCCCCATGTGACCAACGCGATCAAGGAACGGGTCCACCGGGTTGCCGAAGGAGATGTCGATGTCGTCATCACCGAGGTAGGCGGGACAGTCGGCGACATCGAGAGCCTCCCATTCCTGGAGGCGATCCGACAGTTCGGTAACGACATCGGCCGTGAGAACGTGCTCTATCTCCATGTCACTCTGGTCCCATATCTCTCCACATCAGAGGAGCTAAAGACCAAACCCACCCAGCACTCGGTGGCAGAGCTCCGTAGTCACGGTATCCACCCCGATGTGATCATCCTGCGCTCGGATCGTGAGATCGACGCGGCAGTAAGACGAAAGATCAGCCTCTTCTGCGATGTGCCACCGGAGGCTGTTATCCCCGCTCCCGATGCCCGAGACATCTACGAGGTCCCACTGACCCTGAGCGAGGGCGGACTCGATGAGGTTGTCTGTGATCGGTTGGGACTCGTGACCGGCCCTCCCAACCTCACCGGGTGGGCTGAAATGGTGGAACGTTCCCTAAGTGCCACCAAGAAGGCAACGGTGGGCATCGTAGGCAAGTACGTCGAGCTCCCAGACGCCTATCTTTCCGTGGTGGAGGCCCTGAGACACGGCGCCATCGCCCACGACGTCGACCTCGAGATCCGCTGGGTGAACTCCGCCGACCTCACCGGACTCCTTGTAGAGGCCGAACTGGAGGGTCTCGACGGCATAGTGGTCCCCGGCGGATTCGGTGTCCGTGGTGTCGAGGGGAAGATCCTGGCCATCCGCTACGCCCGTGAGCATGGAATCCCCTTCCTAGGTCTCTGTCTTGGTCTGCAATGCGCTGTGATCGAGTATGCCCGTGATGTCGTTGGGTGGACTGATGCCAACAGCACCGAGTTCGACCCCAGCACCCCATATCCCGTGATCGACCTGATGTCCAGCCAGGAGGACGTGGAGGATCTGGGTGGAACCATGCGTCTCGGCCTGTATGCAGCTCGTCTCGAGGAGGGGTCGAGAGCGCGCGAGTTGTATGGAGAAGAGCTGGTCTACGAACGACATCGACATCGCTGGGAAGTCTCCAACCGGCATCGTGGCGACCTGGAACGTGCCGGGATGCGGATGTCGGGAATATCCCCCGATGGGAACCTGGTCGAGTACATCGAACTGATCGACCATCCCTACTTCGTGGCCACCCAGGCCCACCCTGAGCTACGATCCCGCCCCGACGATCCCCACCCACTCTTCGCAGGACTGGTAGCGGCGGCGCGGGAATACCACGAGATAGCCGAGCCGGCACCACTCGGCAGCGGATGAGCTTCCGCACTGTCGGCTCCCGGCGTCTGGGCCGCGGCGCCTTCTTGACCCTCGACCGGCTCCATCTGATCGGTCCGGAGGGCGAGAGCATCGAGCGGGACGTCGTGTCCCATCCTGGGGGAGTGGGTGTGCTCGCCATAGATCAGGGCGAGTGCATTCTGGTTCGACAGTATCGGGTTGCACTCAACCAGGACGTCTTGGAGATCCCAGCTGGGAAGCTCTCCGGACCCGATGAGGATCCCGAGGCCGCCGCCCATCGGGAGTTGCAAGAGGAGATCGGCGCCACCACACCGCACCTGGATCTCTTGGGAGTGACCTATCCGTCACCGGGCTATAGCAACGAGGCACTCCACCTCTACACGGCCAGTGACCTGACCATCACCGATTCGGAACCCGATGGTGTCGAGGAGGTCCATGCCGAGATCGTCAGGATCTCGCTTGCAGACCTCCTCGCCATGGTGAAGGAAGGGCAGATAATCGATGCCAAGACCCAGATAGCGGTGCTGCTCGCGACTAGTGACAGGCCACTGCGACTAAGCGAAAGCGGGGGACTCCACTAGACTGGAGTTGTAGCGGGGCCCGTCCCCGCTTTTTCGTAACCCGGAGGTAGCCCGCCATGGACACTGTCTCGGCACGCACCCATCTCGAGGAGCACCGCGCCAAGATCATCGCCCAGATGGAAGAACTCGGTGCATCCGAGTCGGGGGATCTGCGCTCGGACCTCGACCGCGAAGAGAGCTTTGCCGATGCGGCGGCGGCCACGGCAGATAGAACCCAACTTCTCGGTCTGGTCGACAGTCTTCACAAACAGCTGCAGTCGGTTGATCATGCCCTGCAACGCGTAGACGAGGACACCTACGGGATCTGCTCCGAATGCGGTCAGGCGATCGCCCCCGCCCGTCTCGAAGCCCGACCTGAAGCGACGCTCTGTGTGGACTGCGCCTCGACACGATGAGCCGCAGTCCAATCCATTTGGTCAGCCGGTTCTTCGACGTCGCCCTCTCCCGGCCCCTCGATCCCACAGAACGCGCCACCGTTGCCCTCTGGCTCGAACCCAAGCTTTTCGAACTGTTTCGGCAACAGCCCGTGGCCGATCAGCGTCATGCCTATCGGGGAGCACAAGTGGTCGTGGAAGCCGGTCGAGAGGATCTTTGTCCGGCTGTGTTGATGCACGACGTTGGGAAACGTCACTCTGGTCTCGGGGTCTTTGGCCGAGTGTTCGCCACCCTGGCGGCGTACCTCGGGATCTCGGGTGGGAACTCCTTCAGGGTGCACAACAATCATGGTCCCATCGGCGCCAAAGAGTTGGAGAAGAGAAACGCCGACGAACTAGTGGTCGAGTTCGCCCACTTTCACGCCGGGGAGAGACCGGAATCCATCGATCCCGAGACGTGGGACCTCCTCCTTATGGCCGACAGCCCTCCAAAGCCACGGGCTCTGCTCTCAGGGCGATAGTCTAAGTGGCATGAGCGGAGATTCGCATCAATCCATCGGAGGCAGTTATTCGGTCAAGACCGCTGTTTTTGAGGGGCCCATGGGCATCCTCCTGGAACTGGTTACCCGTCATCAGATCGAGATAACAGCGATCGATCTGAGTGATCTGGTGTCCGACTACCTGAAATTCCTCGATGAGATGAGGAAGTTGGATCTCGACGTGACTAGCGAGTTTCTCCTCGTTGCTGCCACCCTGATCCAACTAAAGGCGCGCGCCCTCCTACCCGCCGATGCCGATATCGACATCGATGAAGAGCTGGCACTCATGGAAGAGCGGGATCGCCTCCTCCAGCGTCTCTTGGTGTGTGTCACGTTCCGGGACGTTGCCGCGGTCATCAAGCATCGCCTCCAGGAGACCAACCGATACGTGCCTCGGGTTTCGGGCCTAGACCAAAAGATCGAGGCTCCGCCGCCCGAAGTGGTGCTTCCAATCGATGGGGTCGGTCTGGCCGAGATTGCATCCAAGGTGTTCACCCGTGGCGACGACGATCTCGATCTCGACCATCTCGACCTCCACCTACCTTCGGTCTCTGTTGCCATCGACGAGCTCAGGGTTCGCATCGCGACCGAGCTCGACACCACCTTTGATGAGCTGGTGGAACACTGCGAGCGCCCGGTGGAGCTTGCGGCATATTTCCTTGCCTTGTTGGAGCTGGCGCGTTGGGGCATCGTTGGTGTGTCCCAGCCGGAATGGACTGGCCCAATAAGGGTCAACCACAAAGAGGGCGTGTCCGCCGGACACATCACCTCGGAATGGACATGATTACGAGTTCAATGCCGGTCGGCCACGGATGTGACAAATGACCCTCAGTCTGCGTGCCGCCCTCGAGGCGATCCTCTTCGTAACAGAGTCACCCGTGCCACCCGGTGAACTGGCCGAGGTCCTCGAGGTCTCCGCGGACGAGGTGGACAAACTGCTCGTTGACCTGGAGAAAGACTTGGTCGAACGGGGGAGCGGACTGAAATTGCGGAGGTCAGCGGGGGGATGGCGCATCTACAGCCACCCGGATGCGTATCACTATTTGGAGCGATTCTCGATGTCGGCATCGGCTCGCAAGATCTCACCCGCCGCACTCGAAGTGCTGTCGGTCATCGCCTACGAACAACCCGTGTCCCGAGCGCAGATCAACGAGATAAGGGGTGTCGATTCCGATTCGGCCGTGCGGACCCTGGAGCGTCTCGGTCTCGTAGCGGAGACCGACCGCCTAAACCTTCCCGGGAATCCAGCCGTCTACGGGACAACCGACCTGTTCATGGAGAAGGTAGGGATCTCCAACCTCGACGAGCTGCCGCCTCTGGCCGATCATGTGCCCCCGTCCGATGTGGTTGGAGCCCTCGAGGAGACCTTCCGTAACTCAGGTGACTGAGCCCCCATCACGTGGTGAGCCGATGCGGATCCAGAAAGCCATATCCCGTGCTGGACTCATGTCACGGCGGTCCGCCGAAGATCTTATCAGGGCGGGGAGAGTGACCGTCGACGACGAGGTTTCGGTCCTCGGCGACCGAGTCGATCCAACCTCTCAGACCATCAGTGTTGACGGTGTTGCCATCCCCACCAACCCGACTCACGTCACCTATCTCCTCTACAAGCCGCTGGGGGTCATCTCAACCGCGGATGATCCGCAGAAGAGACAGACAGTTCTCGATCTGGTGCCCGACAATCCCCGAGTTTATCCTGTGGGAAGATTGGACGCCGACTCTGAGGGTCTCATCCTCCTCACCAATGACGGGGACCTCACGCTGCGTGTCACCCATCCCCGCTACGGGATCACCAAGACCTATGTGATCCGTGTCCCCTCAGCGGTAGGGGAGGGCGATGTGGCGAGACTCGTCTCTGGGATAGACCTCGACGATGGCCCTGCCGCCGCAGTTAGCGCCAAGGTGGTGGCGCGAGACAAGGAGAAAACACTCGTCGAGATGGTGATGGGGGAGGGCCGGAACCGCGAAATCCGGAGGATGTTCACAGAGCTCGGTTACGAAATCACGGCCTTGGTCCGCACCGGCATCGGGCCTATCACCGACAACGACCTGGCACCAGGCACCTGGAGAGTGCTGGATAATGAGGAGATCATGAGACTGAATCGCCAGGCGGAAAGCAGCTAGGAGGCTGCTGCGATGGATACGATCGCCATAGAGCGACGCACCGATCCCGTCGATTTCCAGATCCACCCCCCAGGATCGAAGAGCATCACCAACCGCGCCCTGGTTTGCGCCGCCCTGGCCAACGGGATCAGCCGTCTTCACGACCCTCTCAACGCCGAGGACACCAAGGTGATGAGAGATGCTGTCCGTCGTCTGGGGATAACCATCGACGATGTGGACGATCCCTGGCTCGTTCTCGGTGGCGATCCCCTCGTCGGTACCCCGATCGACGTAGGTGCATCGGGCACTACGGCCCGGTTCATCACCGCACTTGCCGGCTTGGCCGACGGCTTTTCGACCATAGACGGAACGGAACGGATGAGACAACGGCCCATCGGCGCCCTCACCGACGCCCTTCACCACATGGGTATCGCCGCCACTGCAACCAACGGCTTTCCCCCGGTATCCATAACAGGTGGCAAACCACAGGGAGGAGTGGTCAATGTTGATGGTTCGAGCAGCAGTCAGGTGGTGTCGGCTGTGATGCTGATTGCACCAATGGCCGATGGCCCGGTGGATCTCAGGTTTGTTGGAGAGGTGACGTCACGACCCTATCTCGATATCACCACCGATGTGATGGGTGCGTTCGGAGCCACCGTCCAGCCAACGGCCGATGGTTTCCGCATTGAACCGACTGGGTACCGCCGCGCCGAGCTCTTCATTGAGGCCGATATGTCATCGGCCGCCTATCCACTGGTAGCTGCCGCCATAACCGGAGGTCATGTCACGGTAAGAGGAGTCGGCCGAACCACCAGCCAGCCCGACATCGTGGTGGTCGATGCCCTGGAGAAAATGGGGTGTGCCGTGAGACGTGGCGACGACTATCTCACGGTGGTTGGGCGTCGTGACGGGCTCAAACCAATCGACATCGATCTACAAGACGCCCCCGACGCCGCCCAAGCTCTCGCCGTCGCTGCCGTCTGTGCATCAGGTCCCTCATCCCTATCCGGACTTCACACCCTTCGCATCAAGGAGACCGATCGTCTCGCCGCCCTGGACAACGAGTTGACCCGGGTGGGGGCAGTCACCAGGGTTGAGGGGGACACACTCCACATCTCACCAGGCGATCTGCGCCCCGCAGTCATCCGCACCTACGACGACCACCGTATGGCCATGTCCTTCGCCCTCCTCGGTCTCGTCACCGACGGGATCGTGATCGAAGACCCCGCCTGCGTCTCCAAGACCTGGCCCGACTACTTCGAGACCCTAGCCCGGTGGTAGTACCGAGCGAGTTTGGTGAGGACTATGCCCAGGCCTGGGCATAGTGGTCCGACTCCGACGAGGAAGAACTGTGGGAGCCCGTCCTATGGTCGACGGTGTGAAAAAACCGCGCTCATGCCATATATCCACACTCTCGACCATGGGCGCACTAATCCCAGGGTCGACGGTGTGAAAAACCCCGGTCATCCCACATATCCACATCCTCGACCATGGGCGCACTCTCCCCAGGGTCGACGGTGTGAAAAACCCCAGTCATCCCACAAATCCACATCCTCGACCATGGAAGCACCCCCGATGAGGTCGGCACCATCGAGACCCTATATGCTGCGACGCTGTGAGTGAACTGGTGATCGCCATCGACGGACCCGCTGGGTCGGGCAAGTCCACGGTAAGCCGTCTCATCGCCGAACGGCTGGGGATACCCCATCTCGATACCGGGGCCTTCTACCGAACCGCCACCCTCGCCGTCCTCGACGACGGGGTCGATCCTGGGAACCCCGAGGGGGTACTCGATGTCGTGAAGACGATGGACATGGAGATCGGAGATGCCACTGTGCTGCTCGAGGGACGAGACGTCACCCGGGCAATACGATCCGCATCGGTATCAGACCAAGTATCGGTGGTCTCGGCTCATCCCGCTGTTCGGACGATCTTGGTCGATGCCCAGCGACGCTGGGTGGAGGAGCGTGGCGGCTCATGTGTCGCCGAGGGTCGCGACATTGGCACGGTGGTCTTCCCGCAGGCGGATCTCAAGATCTACCTCGACGCCAATCCAGATGTGCGAGCCGCCCGCCGGGCTGAGGAAATGCCGGATGACCCCAATGCCGGCGCCGACTTGGAGCGTCGTGATCGTTTTGACTCGTCACGGACCGCCTCCCCCCTCGCAGTTGCCGATGATGCCCACATCGTTGACACCAGCCGCCTTTCCATAGATGAGGTGGTGGGACGCATCGTCGACATGGTCGACTAACGCCGAGGTCGCCGCGGTCCCTACCATGTGACCCATGGTCCAACGTGTTCTGGTGGCCGAACCACGTGGGTTCTGCGCCGGGGTGGAAATGGCCATCAAGGCACTCACCTGGATGGTCCGCATCTTCGAGCCACCCGTCTATTGCTATCACGAGATAGTCCACAACGAGTGGGTGGTGCGCGCCTTTGAGAAGGTCGGTGTCATCTTTATCGACGACATCGAAGAAGCCCCCCTTGGTGCACCCGTGATGTTGTCCGCCCACGGCTCCGCACCCGAGGTGGTATCAGGTGCCGCCGATCGGGCCAGCATCGTCATAGACGCCGTCTGCCCCCTGGTGACCAAGGTTCATCACGAGGTGAAGCGAATGACGGCTAAGGGCCATGAGATCATCTATGTCGGCCACATCGGGCACGATGAGGCGATCGGTACCCTGGCCGAGGCGCCCGAAGACATCACCCTGGTGGAACCCGAGACCGGTCTGGGGGATGATTTCCAACCGAGGGATCCATCCAAGATTGCACTGCTCAGTCAGACCACTCTGGGTGTGCACGAGTGGAAGTCGGTCCTCGAATCGGCCCGGGAGCGTTTTCCGGAGATCGCTACCGCCCGCCGCTCCGATCTTTGTTACGCCACGACCAATCGTCAGGAAGCCGTGCGTGGATTGACCGACCAATGCGACCTCATCCTGGTGGTGGGATCCGAAAATTCATCCAACACCAGGGCTCTGGTGCGGGTGTCACGTGAGTTGGGAACGGAGGCCCATCGGATCGACTCTGTTGACGACATCGAGGACGAATGGCTGGAAGGTGTTGAAGTAGTGGGTCTTACGGCCGGGGCCTCAGCTCCCGATCACCTGGTCACAGATGTCATCGACCGTCTCGATCCAAGTCTCGGGTTCGAGCTGTTCTCGGTGACGGAGGAAGGCGAGTACTTCACTTTGCCCCCACAGCTTCGGGGTCTCGTGGGTGTGCTGCAGAATATCGTCGAGGCGGGGGTGACTGCCAAACCACCCCAAGAGAAGGATTGGATGGCCGGTGACCGGACTTGGACTGCCACCGAGGCTTTGGAGTCGATCGTACGATGAGCCAGCCAACCGGTGGCCCGGTAGCCCGGGCCGAGGACCCCAACCCCGCTGGGACGATCACTGCGGGACGGTTACCAGTCGTGGCTGTGTTAGGCCGACCTAACGTAGGAAAGTCGACCCTGGTGAACCGTATCGTGGGGGGGCGACCCGCCGTGGTCGAATCGGAACCCGGTGTGACCAGGGACCGACGCAACTTCGACGCCGACTGGGCAGGCCACGATTTCGTGCTGGTCGATACCGGTGGCTGGGAGATCAACCCCGAGGACGGCATCGCCCAGGCGATTCGTGAGCAGGCGGAAGCGGCCCTGGCCGTTGCCGACGCTGTGATATTTGTGGTCGATGCCACTGCAGGGGTTAGCGATGATGATGCTGCAGTCGTCGACCTACTCCGACAGGCGATGGTGCCCATTCACCTGGCAGCCAACAAGGCCGACAACGAGGTTGTGGAGAGCCTCGCCACCGAGCTCTGGTCTCTTGGCCTCGGGGAACCCAACCCCGTGTCCGCCATTCACGGACGAGGTGTTGGTGATCTCCTCGATCGAGTGGTGGAGGGATTCCGGGAACGGGATGAGGAGGTCGTCCACGAGATTCCCCGCATCGCGATCATCGGGAAGCCGAACGTTGGCAAATCCACCCTGCTCAACACTCTGACCGGGGAGCAGCGGACGATCGTCTCGGAGAAACCGGGAACCACCCGAGACCCCATCGATGTCGAGGTCGAGATCGACGGCAACCCGTACACGCTCGTCGACACGGCAGGTATCAGACGCAAACCTCAGATCACAGAAGATGCCGACTTCTACGCAGTGCTGAGAGCACGGGAGGCATTGCAGACCGCAGACGTGGCGCTACTACTGGTGGATGCCGCAGACGGTGTGACCCATCAGGATGCCCGTATTGCCTCCGAGGTGGTGGAGGAAGGTGTGGGTCTGGTCGTTGTCCTGAACAAATGGGATATCGTCGACGACGACGCCCGCTACGAACTGGAGCGCAATCTCGATCGTCTCGGCTTCGTCGACTGGGCACCCCTCATTCGCATCTCTGCCCAGACAGGTGCCCGGATGCAACGTATCGGACCCGCAGTCGAGACCGTTCTCGAATCCCGCAAGCGACGTGTCCCCACCGGACAGCTCAACCGCCTCGTCCGCACGTGGGTCTCCGCCCATCCACCCCCGGTGCGGAAGGGTCGCCGTCCCAACATCAGATACGCCGTCCAGGCAGGTATCAACCCGCCGACCGTGATCCTGTTCGTCACGGGCGGCTCCCTTGGCGCCGACTACCTCCGGTTCATCGAGTCTCGCCTCCGTGGCCAGGCCGACTTCACAGGGACCCCTGTCCGTGTCATTGCAAGGGTGCGACCTCCGAGGAGGCCGGTATAAAACGATGAGTGGCCCATTTCTCCCCGAGGAAGAAGGACATCCCGAAGAGGAGCATGTCCCCGCCCCCTGGAGCTTCCGAATCATCGTCATCCTCGCCGTCCTCTACCTCACCTGGCGTTTGGTGGACGGAATCATCTGGGTGGTTGGCAGGTTTTGACTGCGTAGCTCCCGCGCACCCTTCTGTGCGGATCTTTGACGCGTTAGAGCGAGTTTCCACGCGCAGAACGAGGAGGGGAGTCTCCGCCCACCCTTCTGTGCGGATTTTTGACGCGTTGGGGCGAGATTCTACGCACAGAATGAAGGAATGCTGTTGGACAAGACCATCGTCGCCAGCAGCAACGACGACGTCGCAGAGATCCGAAAGCAAACGTGCTCCTACTCGGCCCGGGTTGATATCCTGCGATGCATGGCTATCAAACTTGACAACGTCGGTATCGCAGTTCGCGATATCGAGGCAGCGATCGCGTTCTTCACGGACCTCGGTCTTACGGTCGTCGGCCGCGACACCGTCAGCGGCGAGTGGGCAGACACTGCCGTGGGCCTTGACGGCAACCACGCCAAGATTGCGGTACTTCAGACACCAGACGGCCAGGGTCGCCTTGAGTTCTTCGAATACATCCACCCCGAAGCCATCGAGACGGACCCCACGCTTCCCAACGACGTTGGGATGCACCGTGTCGCCTTCAAGGTCGATGACATCGACGAAGCCCTTGAGATCGCCGCGACGCACGGTTGCCATCCGCTTCGCGGCGTGGCGACCTATGAGGACGTCTACAAGCTCACCTACCTCCGCGGTCCCAGCGGCATCCTCGTGATGTTCACTGAGGAACTGCAGAAGCACTGACAACCGAATCCCCTGTTTAGCTGGTCGCGACTATCGAGGCTACTTTGCCCCCTTACATCCCGAGCCTCCGGCTCGGCAGGAAACTTTCCCCCTCCGCCGGAGGGGGAACAATGCGGAAAACAAGTCGGGCTGGCGGGATTTGAACCCACGACCCCTTGTCCCCCAGACAAGTGCGCTACCAAACTGCGCCACAGCCCGTGTTCGACTTAGATGGTAGCGCTTTGCGGAGAAAGGTGGGACGACGCCCTCGGGGCATTTAACCTCTGGGGAACGTGTTCACGATCCCGAACCTCATCTCATTCATCAGGCTGCTCCTCATACCCTATTTTTGGTGGGTGTTGATGGTGGAGGACCGGGTAGGTCTGGCTGCTGCCCTCATCTTTTTCATCGGATCAACCGATTGGATAGATGGGTACCTGGCACGGAGACTCAACCAGGTGTCGAGGCTGGGGACCATTCTCGACCCGGTAGCGGATCGTCTCATGATCGCGTCGGGTTTGGTGGCTGGGCTCATTGCCGGTGTGCTCCCGTTGTGGTTCGGGGTACTCACCATCGCCCGCGAGATAATCGTCAGCATCGCCTCCCTGGTCTCCTATTTTCAGAGAAGGGCGATTGTGGTCAGCTCAGCGGGGAAGGTGGCGACCTTCATGATCTACGGAGCCATGCCCTGCTTCTATCTGACAACGGTTGACATCGCCCCCTGGTTGTTTGGTCCACCCGGGTGGATCTGCGCGGTCTTGGGTCTCGTGATCTACTGGTATGCCAGTTTCGACTACGTCGCAGGGATGGTCCGGGGAAGTGCCACCGAGGCGACATGAGATGACTCCGATGTTCAGGAGTTCCACAGGTCAGGTAGAGTCCGGACACCCGAGGAGAAAGGTCTGATCCAAGTGGATTTGCCTGGTGATCTGCAGTACACCCGCGAACACGAATGGATCCGTCGCGAGGACGATGGCTCGCTCGTGGTGGGGATAACCGAGTATGCCCAGGATCAGTTGGGTGACGTAGTCTTTGTGGAGGTCCGACCCGTTGACACCCTCGTAGGGGCGGGAGACACCATCGCCGAAGTGGAGTCCACCAAGTCCGTCGCAGAGGTTTACTCGCCCGTGGCGGGGAAAGTCCTCACCATCAACGAGAACCTTATGGAGCAACCGGAGCTGGTGAACACTGATCCCTATGGTGAAGGTTGGTTCGCGGCCATCACACCTGACGCCGAGGTGGATGACTCTGCTTGGCTCACCGCCGACGAGTATCGAGACCTCACGGAATGAGGGTCGACCGGTCTCGCACCAGCCTCCTAAACTCATGACCATGAAGTGTCCGAAATGTGGCTCCGACATACCGAACGACAGCGAGTACTGCCCGCGCTGTGGAGTCAAGCTCGGGGATGAGACGACGGTGGTTTACGTCCCGCTCGACGATAGGGCCGAGCATCCCCTGCCACCCACCGAGGCCGAGCATGTCCGTGGATTCAAGGGGTATGCACTGGTGGTGGAGCACGGACCCAGGGCTGGTCTGAGCTTTGTGCTCGATCATGATGTGATCACTGTGGGCCGGCACCCCGATAGCGACATCTTTCTCGATGATGTCACGGTTTCACGCCACCATTGCCGCTTCTTGGTGGACGGCACCAAGGTTGAAGTAGAGGACTCGGGCTCCACCAACGGTACCTACATAAACGGGGAGCGGAAGGATCGCGCGGAGCTAGAGGCCGGCGACGAGATCCTGGTGGGACGCTTCGACTTCGTGCTCGCCCACGGCGATGGATAACGACGACCTCAGCATCGGGGAGGCCATCGACCTCCTGCGCGACGAGTTTCCCGACGTCTCCGTTTCTAAGCTGCGCTTCCTCGAGTCCCAGGGTCTCATCAAACCCGCTCGCTCCGATGGAGGCTACCGCCAATTCGGGCGCGACGACCTCAAGCGCATCCGTTACATCCTGGTGCAGCAACGCGACCACTTCCTGCCCCTCAAGGTGATCAAGTCGAAGCTCACCCTCTGGGAGAGGGGAGAGGACGTTGAGGACATCGACCTTCCCGATGACGGCGAAGAGGATCCCCTGGAGATCGAGGGGGAGCCGGTGGTTCGTTCCGATCTACTTAGGATCAGCGGGCTCTCAGACGATCAACTAGATGACCTGATCTCACACGGACTGATCTCGCCCGACAACGACAGCACGGTATTCCCACCAGGTGCAACACAGATCGCCACAGAGTGCCGTCGTCTCATCGATCTGGGGCTGGAGCCACGCCATCTACGTGCCGTTCGCCTCAGTGTCGAACGCGAGGCCGAGCTGATTCGTCAGCTCACAGCACCCCTCCTTCGTGCCACCAACGTGGATGCGCGGGGGCAAGCTCGTGGTGTGATCAGTAGCGCTGCTGACTCCATTCAGGCCCTCCACCACTCGATCCTGAGCTCTGCCCTGCGCGCCCTGATGGATTAGTGTCCTGTCCGGCAGATCATGCATGTATTTCAGCGGCCCTTTTCACCCCTGGCTGCGTCCTCCGCCTCGACGAACGGCCAGTGCGCCTTCGTTGTGCGTCCTTGCCAGGAATGAAAACTGCTCGCCGAAATATCAAGCGAACCCACCGGACAGGACACTAGGTGGCTGGTGTCTTTCGCGTGTGTGAGTGCTCGCGTTTTCGGTTGGTGTGTGGGAGAATTACATGACTGTGGTTCTCGACCCTGGAGCTTCTGATGACATTGGGATTGGCTGAG
>WHTL01000116.1 GCA_009377735.1 Acidimicrobiia bacterium | reverse complement strand
TCTCTCCTGCAGATGCCGTGGTGGTGGGTGGGAAGGAGTGAGCCGCGGAAAGCGAACACCGGCGATGCCCGCATCCAGGTAAAACACCAACCCAAGTTTGAACCGAACTCGTTGACAACACTTACCCAGCAGACAGAACTCGAAGCGCGAGCTTGTGGGCGGACGGCCCCGACCACGCGCTGTGAAAAGTTGAGACTGCCGTTGGGGGTCTGGGGGCCGGAGTCCCCCAGAAAACTCAGGTGTAGTCGAGGTCGCCGATTCGGGTTCTCTTCAATTCGAAGAAGGTGTCCATCGCCACTAGCTCTCTCGTCAAATGCAGTAGCCGGACGGCTTCGTCGCCCTTGGGCGCTGGGTTGACGACCGGTCCGAAGATGGCGTTACCGTCCTCGAACACGATTGTCGGGGTGCCAACGTTCTTGCCGACCAGACCCATCGCTCGCTCGTGCTCGCCGTCTACGCCGTCATCGAGCGAATTGTCTAAGGAGACCTCTATCAAATCGGCATGTCCTACGGCTTCGAGGATGGAGTCGATGAGGTTGGGAGTGGCATCAACGCCTTCGAGAAACAGCTTCTCGCCGATTGCAGTGTAGATCACCCCGGCCTCGTCATGACGCTGCTGTTCATGAAGATGGTGCATCACGCGCTGAACTCGTCGTGAGAATTCGTGAGAACCCCCGTCGTCGGCACTCTGGTCGTTGAGGATGGCCAGACTCATCGGACGCCAGCGGATCTCGATGTCCTCCTTCCCCGCGGCCTCCACCAGCCAGCGAGACGTGATCCACGTATAAGGGCATATCGCGTCGAAATGGAAGTCGATGGTGCTCATGCTTGGCTCAACGTCCCCTGATGACAAGATCTTCCATCAATTGTTGGCTCGACGCCGAGATCTCCGCCACCGCCCGTTCGAACACCTCGCGGTTGTGTTCTGCGGGCTTACTGAATCCCGAGATCTTCCGAACAAACTGAAGGGCGGCTTCGTCCATGGCCTCGGACTCGGCGATTTCTCTTCCATCACGCAGTCTCACGATTGATCTACACATGCCGTCGAGCCTACCCGCCCGACGCGTGTAGCCAGACACCGAGGCCCCAGAAATTACACGTTGAAACGGAAGTGGAGAACATCGCCATCCTTGACGATGTAGTCCTTGCCCTCCACCCTTAGCCTGCCGGCAGCCTTAAGGGCCACCTCGCTGCCAGCCTCCAGCAGGTCGGGAATGGTGTAGACCTCGGCGCGTATGAAGCCCGCCTCGAAATCGCTGTGGATCATGCCAGCGGCCTGTGGCGCCGTGGCGCCGGAACGTACGGTCCAAGCCCGGATCTCCTTGGGGCCAGCTGTGAAAAAAGTGGTCAGACCGAGGAGTCGATAGGTAGCCCGTGCCAAGGCGTGGAGCCCTGGTTCCTCCAAACCCAACTCATCGAGAAACGGTTGACGATCCTCGGTCTCGAGTTGTGAGATCTCGGCCTCAGCCGCGGCACAGAGGGTTATGACACCCGCCTCGGTCTCTGAGGCGGCAGCCGACACCGCCCGAGTGTGGTCGTTTCCCCCGATGCCTTCCTCGTCGACATTGCAGACATAGAGCACCGGGTGCTCGGTCAACATGCGGATGTCTCTCACGGACTTGCGCTCCTCGGTGCTCAGCTCCAGCGTCCGCACCGGCTTTCCCTCGGAGAGGCCGGACACGATCTTGTCCAGGACACGATGCTGGGCCACCAGTTCCGGCGCACCCGACTTCGCAGCTCGGCCGACCCTATCCAGATGCCTCTCCGCCACCTGTAGGTCAGCCATGATGAGCTCCGTCTCGATCGTCTCGATGTCCCGGACCGGGTCGATGCTCCCATCCACGTGGGTCACATCGGGGTCGCCAAAGCACCGCACCACCTCGATGACCGCATCCACATCCCGGATATTCCCCAGGAACTGGTTCCCGAGGCCCTCCCCCTCACTCGCTCCCCGGACCAGTCCGGCGATATCGAGAATCTCGACAACGGCGGGGATGATCTCCTTGGTTTCGATGACCGAATTGATCTGGCCCAAGCGATCATCGGGGACGGGGACCACACCCACGTTGGGCTCGATGGTGGCAAACGGATAGTTGGCTGCCTCCACCGAGGCCGCTGTCAACGCGTTGAAAAGGGTGCTCTTGCCCACATTGGGCAACCCTACGATCCCTGCTCGAAGTGCCATGTCGACACGCAACGGTAACAACCACCCTGGTCGTACCCGCCATCGTCGCCGCGGCGCCGTCGGGTAGTGTCACGTCATGACCAAACCGTCGTACGAGCTGATCGTCATCGGTTCAACGCCCGACGCCGTGTCGATCGCGGCCGAAGCATCCCGAGCCGGGCTCAGCGATATCCTCCTCGTCACGGACGATGACCACACGGTTCCAGCCGATTCCGTGGCCAGATACCGGATGACCGTCCGTTTCGGGACGAAGGCAAAGTCCGTGGAGAGTATCGACGACGAGACCGTCGCCGTCGTCACCTCCGAGGATTCCCTCACAGCATATGCCGTGGCGGTTGTCGCCGAACCGACACGCCAATCCGTGACCGAAATCCCATTTCTTCCGGACATCGCCGAGCGGGTTCATCTCGACACCTCATTCGAACCAGACCAATCCGACGTGCTGGTGGTGGGGTCGGGACCGACTTCTGTCGGTCAGGCCCTAGATCTCGTTGACCGGGGTGCCCGCGTCGTCCTCTGCTACACAGGCACGCTCAGCGAGCTCTCGACGGTGGGAGAGAGGGCACTCCATGACGCCGAGCGCACCGCCCGGATCACCGTGCTCTGGGAGTCGGAGCCCGCCAGCATAGAGGAAGTTGGTGGCCTCCCCATGGTCCACTTCCCAGACAGACGTACCCCCGACCTCCAGTTTGATCACGTGGTTCTAGATGTGCTCCCTGGTGTTCCCGAGGGTCTCCAAATCGACGACAGCCCCCGTGTGCTAGTGGTAGGAACACCCGATGGCGTGGTGCCTGCCCGTGCGTGGGAAGAGCTGAGGGCAAGGATCTTCCCCGACCGCCCCGTGGTAACCGTTACCCAGCCAGAGGACGATGCCCGTGCCGCCGCGGAGCTGGCGGAATCCTTCTACAACGGGGTCATCACACACTTCGACACGGCACACAACGAGCTGTGGCGAATCAGGGTGAAACCCGACCAGGGCAGCACCACACACCGTCCCGGACAGTATGTGACGCTCGGTCTCGGCTACTGGGAACCCCGTGTTGACGGGGCGGACGAGGTGATTCCAGAGTCACGGCAACAAAAGCTGATCCGACGGTCCTACTCCATCTCCTCTCAGATATTCGACAATGCCGGTTATCTGGTGAATGCCGGGAACACCGACGAGATCGAGTTGTATGTGGTCCAGGTGGCTCCCGATGCCGACCGTATCCCAGCCCTCACCCCGCGTCTCGCACTCAAGAACGTGGGCGACCGGATCTATGTGGGCCCAAAGATCGCGGGACGTTACACCCTGGATCACGTCACCGACCCGGCGACACCGGTTGTATTTCTGGGTACGGGTACGGGGGAGGCACCGCACAACGAGATGGTGGTGGAACTATTGAGCAAGGGTCACCACGGACCCATTCTCCATTCGGTGACCGTGCGCTACTGGTCAGACCTGGCGTACCGAGAGGAGCACACCCTCCTCGAGGGGCACCACCCAAACTACAAATACCTGCCAATCCCCACCAGAGAACCAGACGTGTCGAAGAGGTATGTCCAGGATCTCCTGGTCGATGGCACCCTTGAGGAGGAGCTCGGCGTTTCACTCACACCGGAATCGGCCCAGGTCTTCCTCTGCGGAAATCCCGCCATGATCGGACTCCCGAAATGGGAGAACGACCAACCGGTATTCCCCGACACGGTGGGCATGTGCCAACTCCTCCACGAGCGTGGCTTCGACATCGACCGCCGCGGCCACACGGGCAACGTCCACTTCGAGGAATACTGGTAGAGAATCCCCGTTGTCGCGCGTTTAGGCGTACCGATGAGTACGTCTAAACGCGCCAGACCTGGAGGACCTTAATCGATCTCCGATGCCCGATGGAGGAAGGCCGCCATCTGTTCCCTGAGGACGTCATCGAAGGGGCAGTACAGGGTGTTGGCCGGGGGATTGCACCCAAAGGTGATCCCCGCCTCGGCAATCGATTCGATGTCCGCCTCGTAGACGATTCCATCGTCATCACTGAACCGGTCCGGCCCATTCGACGCAGCGAGACCGTAGGCCCGAGCGAGGAACGAAGCCATCTGTGCCCGTGTGACATTGTCGTTGGGGCAGAACGCCGTGTTGTCCGGCGGGTTACAGCCGATGGTGATCCCCTCCGCCGCCAGTCGGTTGATGTCGTCCTCGAACACAGATTCTTCGTCATCGCCGAAGTGATCTGCGTCGCTTGCCGCGAGGTCGAATGTCCTGGTGAGGAAGGCAGCCATCTGCCCCCTGGTCACTGAGTCACGGGGACAGAAAAGGCTGTTCTCCGGTGGATTGCAGCCAAATGTGATGCCTTCCTCCGCCAACCACGCTATGTCGTCGTAGAAGAGGTAGTCGGTCGGAACATCGTCGAAGCGCTGGCCCTCTTCCGGTGGCGGAAGCGTGGTGGGTGGTGGCTCTGTCGTCGGCGGCTCGGCGTCCTCACTCACCGTTATCACGGCGGTAGCCGTCTCTGGACCATATTGGGCAGTGATTTCTGCCGTGCCCTCACTCTGGGCGGTCACCAGCCCGTTGGCGTCGACCGTTGCAACACCCATGTCCGCGGTAGACCAGTTTGCGTCTCCAGTGACATCGGCTGTCGTGTCGTCGGTGAAGGTCGCGGTAGCAATGAGCTGCTGGGTTGCGCCCGGTACCAGACTCGCCTCGGCCGGCGATATCGCCAGCGATTCGATAACGACCTCGATCACGTCGAGTTCGATGGTGTCGGTGTCGGTGGCTCCTTCGGAGTCGGTGACGGTGAGCACCACCTCGTATGTCCCGGCTGTGTCGAAGACGTGTGTGGCTTCGCGCCCCTCCCCCGTCGCACCGTCACCAAAGTCCCAGTTGTACTCCAGGTCGTCGGACGGTGTGGCGTCATCGCTGGACATGCTTCCGTCGAACACCACAGGCTCGCCTATTACCACTGGGGTCGTCTTGACCTGCGCCACCGCGGTGGGGCCCACATTCTGGTCCCGCCCGTGGCCATAATCGCGACTCCCACAGCCATCGCCTCTGGTGAAGGAGACATCCGCCTCAAGATCACCGGGAGGGTTCTCGGGCCCTACTCCCTGACCGGTCATGGATGTGACGTCCAATTCCAGGCAGTCGTGGGCGAGTATCCATGGCTGGAAGTCCCCGTTCGCATCGACGACCAAGTAGTTGTCGGCATGGCCCTCCCCAAAGTCGGAGTACGGCTCGGAGGCGGGCAACCAGGCGGCGTCGTCCAGATTCGGTGCAATGGTGTCAAGAATGTCAGGAGTCGAGCCGTAGGGAACGGGGTTGGCGTCGAGGATGGTCTGGTTGGGTTTGGCGAAGGTTGCACGGTTGCCGTCGCCGCCGAACTCGTCGGTGTAACCGAGCGAAAGGCCGGGACTCCACGTTATGGGGCCGCGATCGGATTCACCGTTCCCATCGAGATCGAAACCGGTTCGGTCACGGAGCTCCACGTAATAGGAGTGGTCGGCGGACGATACCTCTCCGCCCTCGACGTACTGCCAACGATCGGTGCAGGGTCCGGTAAGCACGGCGCCGCTCTCGTCACAGCCGCCGTTGACTACCCCGTCACCCTCCCCACCTTCCAGATCGTTGCTGTAGATGACTTCGTCACCGGCGGTGACGGTTATGTCGTCGATGAACCATCCGGGACGGGCGAGACCCACATCGGTGAAATAGGCGAAACGGACACCGGTGGACTCACCGGCAAATTCGGTCAAATCGAAGGTCATTGGGATGAATTCGGTTCCGGGGGTCTGCGCTCCCTCATTTCGATCGGGGATCCCGTCTCCGTCCTCCCAGGCGCCGCTGGTCCCGGAAAGCCCGTTTCCGAACTTGTCCTGACAACTCACGTCGTTGGGATTGTCTGAGGCGGGGAAGGTGTAGCCCTCCTCACTCGCCAAGGACGTGTAGTTGGCTCCCGTGTCCGAGGTGGCGAGTACGAATCCATAGTCGAAGTCCCACTCGATGTCCCAGTATGAGTTGATTTCCAAGGTCACCGGTGTTCCCGGTTCGACATCCGACAGTACGTCGAGGGGGATGTCCAGACTGTGGGCACTATCTCCCGGTACGCAGGCGAAGTCGTTCCCCGATTGCGACCAGTAGACATGGGTGGGGGAGGCGCCGTTCTCGATCAGATCAGGGTCGAGCAAGATCCGGCCCGGTAGGGGGGCCATCCAGGCATCACCGTTCTGCACGTCAGGACCCGACAGGGTGTATTCGGTACCGTTCGGCTGACGCCACACGATGGTGTTGGTATCGGTGGTGGAGTCGACCATCGACGTCTCGAACGCGTCAGCGTTCTGGGGGATCTCTCGGGGGATGACCCACCCGAGTTGTTGACGACCAATGAGATCCATGTGCTGGCTGTGATCCGTAGCCATGAGATTCCACGTGCCGTAGTAGTTGACACCACCCGTCCCGGCATAGAAGTCCGGGAGACCGAGAGAGTGCCCATACTCGTGGGATATGACGCTGGCGGCCTCCATGGAGGTCTCGGGGTTGACGTTGTAGGGCCCCACCCGGACAAAGGCGGGGAAATCGGTTTCGTCGGTTGTGAGGACCGTATAGGTGGAATCGGTGTAGAAGAGCAGGTTACCGGCGAGATCGGTGAGACGATCGTCGCTCATATATCCGGGCAGCCCGGTCTCGTCATCGATGAAGTAGGACTCGAGATTCGACGAGTGCGGCCAGATGTTGTCGTAGTTCCCGCGCTGGTAGTCGGGGAGATCGCACCCTCTCTGGGATGGCCCGTTTCCACCACAGCCGGCAAATATCAACATGAAGAAGTCGACCACGCCGTCCTTGTCGGTGTCGTAATCGTTGTAATCGATCTCGGGGTCGGCGACGGCGGCGGCGTCATAGACGATCTTGCCGGTGGCACCACATCCGCTGTCGATGGGCGCTGCGGGGAATGGATCCACGGACTCGTCGTCGGTTCCATAGAACTCCACCGAGCCCGGGAGCTGGTAGAAACCCTCCACGATCCGCTCAGGGAGCTCGGGTGTCCCTGCGAGCTCGGGGTCGTAAACAGTATTTGGGTCGACACAATCCGGGGGTTCGGTGTCGGCCTCGTGGAAGCTTCCCAGATCGAAATCATCCCAGGTGGCGGTGGCGATATCGGCCGAGGGGACAGACCCGTTGGGGTAGAGCTGGCCGTAACTCATCTCTTGGAAAAGGTTGAAGGTCGAGCCCTCGTTCTCGGGGTCGTTGATGATGGTGGTGAGCTCGTCCCCGGAGTTGTCGCCGATGTGCTTGACGTCGAGATAGTCGACCGGAACCACCGGGAAGGGGCGGTCCCCGAAGCGCGCCGAGTCGTATATGCCGTTGGGCGGGACCGTTTTGGGGCCGTGACTCGACACGGAGACGTCTCCAAGATCGGAGACGAGGGTGGCCGTGGTGGAAAGGTCCTTCCATACCACCTGTGGGTCCTCATCGAGGGTATCGGATACCGATTGCACCACCAGGGTGCGCACCACCGGCTCGGTGACCGTGCCAGCGGGCACATCGCCCAGGTCCCAACTCAGCGAACCGTCGCCAAGGATGGTGGCCTCTCCGGAATCGTCACCCACCGGGTCGGCGGAGACGAAGCTCATGCCGTCGACCGGCGGAGCTGTCACCACCACATCCGAAGCGGCGGGACCGAGGTTCCTGACGATAAGACGCGACGGGTATGTCTCCCCAGGCTTGACCCATCCCACGGAGGAGACGAACAGGTTCTCCAAAAGCAGAGCCTCGGGTGCCTGCGTCACCACCACCGGCACGGCCTTGGTGAGACCCTGTGCCGCACCGGAGAGCACCTCGACTCGGGCAGCGAGGGTCAATGAATAGTCGTTGCTCCCGTCGATCTCAAGGGACCGGGTCGTCTCGGCTGGGAATACCAGATCGTAGGCGCCATCCGAACCGGTAACGGTCTCGATGGGTTGGCCCAGTGCGGTGCCATCGGGCGCCTCGAGGACCACTCTGATCTGTGCCCCGGTGATGGGAGTTCCGTCAGGCCCGCTGACCGTTCCCTCGATAACCACACCTTCGCCACGTGGGTAGTCAGCTTGGCCGCTCTCTGCGGTGAGCTCGGTGGCAGGATCCTGGGCGGCCACGGCTGGGGAAACTCCCCCCAACGACCCTCCCGTCATACCCACAACCAACATCAGGACGGCGAACAGCAACAACGAACGACGGAAACGAGCCAACATCTTCTCCTCTTAGGTCCCTACAGCGAACCATAGGACTCTAGAACATTTCGCAACTCGATGTCGAGTCATGCGCTCCGTGGACTAGTCGTTCACCAGTTCCACGCTGATGTCGGCGTGCTCGCCTTCGCTGAAGAGGATGCTCAGTGCCGACGTCGCCCGGGCGAGGTCCGCTTCGGCGAGCTTGACCGGATCCATTCGCTCCGTCGAATCGACGATCCGAAGAGAGCTGACCTCGGTGCGCATCGATGTCTTGGCATCGGACTTCGCCCTTCGCACCGCCGAGAGGATCTGGGCCGTCCTCTCCAACACTTCGGGGTCCCCGGCGTGCTTCTCCAGTTCGTTCCGTATCGGCCAAGCGGCGTTGTGGATCGATCCCTCCTGCCACCAACTCCAGACTTCCTCGGTGACAAACGCCAGGAACGGTGCCAGCAGACGGAGGAACACCGAGAGTGAGAGCTGCAGGGCGGCATGGGCCGAAGCTGCATCGGTGCCCTCACCGTATGCCCGGTTCTTTACCAGCTCCAGATAGTCGTCGGTCCAGGACCAGAAGGAGGACTCGATGATTTCCAGCGCCCGGGCGTAATCGTATGCCTCGAGGGCCTCGGTGGCATCCTCCACGACCCGACACAACGTCCCGATGAGGGCCCGGTCGATGGGCTCCCTGATCGCCCTCGGCGAAAGATCGTCCTCCGTGAAACCGAGCACGAAACGTGAGGCGTTGAGGATCTTGATGCCCAGTCGCCGACCCACCTTTAGCTGGTTGACATCGAACGCGGTATCCGTTCCGGGGCGACCGTTGGCCGCCCAATAACGCATGGCGTCGGCGCTGTGCTCGGCAAAAAGTTCCATGGGAGTGACCACATTTCCCTTGGACTTCGACATCTTCTTGCGGTTGGGGTCGAGTATCCATCCCGAGATGACAACGTTGCTCCAGGGAATCGAGTCGAACTCGTGGTGGGCCCGCACCACGGTGGAGAAGAGCCAGGTACGGATGATGTCGTGTGCCTGGGGGCGCAGGTCCATCGGGAACACGGTGGAAAAGAGGTCATCGTCCTCGTCCCAGGCGCCGGCGATGAGTGGTGACAGCGATGACGTTGCCCAGGTGTCCATCACGTCTGGATCGGCCATGTAACCACCCGGTTGGTCACGTTGTGACTCTTCATACCCGGGGGGCGACTCGGAACTGGGGTCGACGGGCAGATCGGCGACATCGGGCAGGATGAACTCGTCATAGAGCGGCACACCATCGTCATCGAGTGGATACCAAATGGGGAAGGGGACTCCGAAGTATCGTTGTCGGCTGATCAGCCAATCCCCCGCCAGACCCTCCAACCAGTGCTCGTATCGAGTGCGCATGAACTCGGGAATCCACTCCAGCTCCTGACCGCGGGCGAGCAGACGGTCCCGAAGCTCTTCGTCACGACCCCCGTTTCGGAAGTACCACTGTCTGCTGGAGACGATCTCAAGGGGTCGTGTGCCCCGTTCGTAGAACTTGACCGGTCGCACGGTCTCGGTGGGCTCACCCTCGACGACTCCGGCTTGGTCGAGTAGCTCCACCATGCGTCTCTTCGCCTGATTCACATAGAGACCAGCGAGGCTCTCATAAGCAGAGCGACCCTCGTCGCTGGCGATCCATTCGGGGATGGCCTCTTGGAATCGCCCATCACGACCCACGACGGTGCGGACGGGGAGATCCAACTCCCGCCACCAGATGATGTCGGTGGTGTCACCGAAGGTGCAGATCATGGCGATCCCACTCCCCTTTTCGGGGTCGGCCAAACCGTCAGAGACGACCGGGACCTCCACACCGAAGATAGGGCTGGTGACCGTAGTGCCGAACAGATCCTGATACCGCTCATCGTCGGGGTGAGCCACAAGGGCGACACAGGAGCAGATCAACTCCGGCCGGGTGGTCTCGATGAGGACGGGATCCACACCCTCCCCACGGCTGAATACAATGCGGTAGTAGTGCCCGGGACGCTCCCTGTCCTCCAGTTCGGCCTGGGCGACAGCGGTTCCGAAGTCGGTGTCCCAGAGAACGGGGGCATCCTGGGCGTATGCCTCCCCCCGTTCCAGATTGTGGAGGAACGCCTTCTGGCTGATACGCCGTGACCGGTCGCCGATGGTCGTGTAGAGGTGATTCCAGTCGAAGGAAAGGCCCAATCCTCGGAACACATCCTCGAATACGGTCTCATCCTCATCGGTGAGAAGGTGGCACAGCTCGACGAAATTCCGTCTGCTTATCGGCTTTGGCGGGTCGAATGGTTCCGTGGGAGGGACGAAGTCGGCGTCGAAAGGGAACGTGGGATCACATACGACCCCGTAGTAGTTCTGGACCCTTCGCTCCGTTGCGAGTCCGTTGTCGTCCCAACCAATGGGATAGAACACCTTCCGCCCCTGCATCCTCTGGTAGCGGGCGATGATGTCGGTGTGGGTGTAGCTGAAGACGTGACCAATATGAAGCTCTCCCGACACCGTGGGGGGTGGCGTATCAATGGAATACACCTCGGATCGCTTCTTGGCGCCTGGGAACCGATAGGGATCGGTCTCCTTCCACCGCTCGACCCAAATCTGGTCGATTCCGTCCAATTTGGGCTTGTCGGG
>WHTL01000080.1 GCA_009377735.1 Acidimicrobiia bacterium | reverse complement strand
ATGAACTTCCGTTTGGGGGTGGCGAAGTAGCGGTAGGCGACATCGATGGTGATGCCCTGCTCCCTCTCGGCCCTGAGCCCATCGGTGAGCAGTGCCAAATCGACGTAATCGGTGCCACGACGCCGGGAAGCTTCCTCGATTGCGTCGAGCTGATCCTGGAAGATCTGCTTGGTGTCGTAGAGCAACCGACCGATCAGAGTCGACTTCCCGTCGTCGACCGAACCCGTCGTGGCGAGACGTACAAGTTCCATCATCACCTTAGAAATATCCTTGCTTCTTACGGTCTTCCATCGCTGCTTCGGCGACTCGGTCGTCAGCACGGCTGGCACCCCGTTCGGTGACGCGGGTGGCCGACACCTCATCGATGATCTCGTCGAGGGTCGTAGCTGAGGAAACGAAGGCGCCGGTACTGGTCATATCCCCCACGGTGCGGAATCGAACCATGGCCTCGAAGATCTCCTCGCCTTCCATCCGCTGCAGGTGCTCGTTGTCGGCCATGAACATGCCGTCTCGTTCGAACACCTTGCGGGTGTGGGCGAAGTAAACCGACGGGAGGTCAATCTCCTCGGACTGGATGTACTGCCAGATATCCATCTCGGTCCAATTGGAGATGGGGAAGACTCGCACGTGCTCTCCCCTGTTGATCCGGGAGTTGTAGATATCCCACAACTCGGGTCTTTGGTTCTTCGGATCCCATTGGCTGAACTCGTCACGGAAGCTGAACACCCGTTCTTTGGCGCGTGCCTTCTCCTCATCGCGGCGAGCCCCCCCGAAGACCGCATCGAAGTCGTGGCTCTCGATGGCCCCTACCAGCGCTTCGATCTGAAGGCGGTTTCTCGAGGCTCTCGGCCCCTTCTCCTCGGTTACCCGACCCTGGTCGATGGACTCCTGCACGGAGGCGACTATCAGCTCGGCACCGATCTCATCGACCTTCCTGTCGCGAAATTCGATAACCTCTGGAAAGTTGTGGCCGGTATCGACATGCATCACGGGGAAGGGAAGACGGGCAGGGTAGAAGGCCTTGACCGCCAAATGGAGCACGACGGCGGAGTCTTTGCCTCCGGAGAAGAGCAGGACGGGACGTTCCCGTTCGGCTACGGCCTCACGGATAATGTGGACTGACTCCGATTCGAGCGCGCCGAGATGACTGAGTTCATATGAGGGTGACGACATCACCACGATATCCTAGCGATACGGTCCCCCCACAAGGAAAGCACACGCGATGACCTGGGAGATGTGGTTCGTGGCCGCGGTGGTGGTGGCGGTCCTCGTCATCTTGGTCCGTGACGTTGCCTCACCCGCGGCGACCATGGTCGGGGCCATGGTCCTGGTCCTGGTAACGGGGATAGTCGAGCCCTCCGAGGCCCTGGCGGGTTTCGCCAACCCGGCTCCGATCACGGTGGCCGCTCTATACATCCTGGCCCGCGCCGTGGAGAAGACGGGCGCTCTCACCCCGCTGATCAGGCAGTTGCTTGGATCAGGCGAGGGAACACGAAGAGCACTGGCGAGACTGGTGATCCCCACCGGAGTCGCCTCGGCTTTTCTCAACAACACACCCATCGTGGCGATGCTGGTACCCCAAGTGAGAAGCTGGTGCGAGGAGAACGGATTATCACCCTCGAAGTTCATGATGCCTCTCTCCTTTGCCGCCATTCTCGGTGGCGTGATCACCGTGATCGGAACCTCCACCAACATCGTGGTGTCCGGTCTCATGGTGAACGCCGGTATCGAGCCCATCGGGTTCTTCGAGATCGGTGCCGTGGGAATCCCCATCGCCATCATCGGGTTGCTCCTCATGGTGGCTCTCAGCCCCTCGGTCCTGCCCGAGCGTCGTAGCGTCAGATACGAGGTCGAGGGTGGACGGGAGTTCGTCACCGAGATGCGGGTCGACCAAGATGGCCCCCTCGATGGGGAACCGGTGGAGAACGCCGGGCTTCGCCATCTGTCGTCGGTGTTCCTGGCAACTATCGAGCGCGGGGGCCATCTCATCGCACCCGTGACACCCAACACGATCCTGGTATCAGGGGACGTGCTGCGCTTTGTGGGTCAGGTGGAACACGTCGTCGACCTTTCCGACATACGTGGTCTGACACCGGTGGCATCCGACCACATGAGCGAGCTCGATCTCCCTTCCTCCCACTACTTCGAGGCCGTGGTGGGTGCCTCGTCTCCCCTGGTTGGCACCACCCTGAGACGAGCCGACTTCCGCCGCCGTTATCAGGGGGTGGTGGTGGCCATCCATCGTGCCGGCCATCTCATCGACGCCAAGCTGGGTGAGGTACCACTTCGGGTTGGCGACACCCTGCTCATCCTCGCCGAGCCCGGTTTTGGGGAACGGTGGAGTGATCGTCACGACTTTCTCCTCATATCGGAACCGGGCCGAACACCCAATGTGACCGACTGGAGAGCCTTCGTTGTCGGGCTGGTCACAGCCGGGATCGTGGTCTTGGCATCTACCGGTGTCATACCCATCCTCCAGGCCAGCCTTCTCGGTGCCATCATCCTCATCGCCACCCGGGCCCTCACACCGGGCGAGGCTGGAGCGGCGGTGGATCTCGACGTCGTGCTCCTCATAGCCTCCGCATTCGGTCTCGCCGCTGCTGTGGCGAAGTCGGGGTTGGGCACTCTGATCGCCGAAACCATCGTCGATGCCCTCGAGGTCTTTGGGCCTACCGGGATATTGGCCGGGATTCTCCTCACGAGCACCGTGCTCACTGGTCTAATCACCAACAACGCGGCGGCACTGCTCATGTTCCCGATCGCCATCTCCACGGCCGAGGTCGCTTCGGTGGATCCACGCAGCTTCGTGATGGCTATCGCGGTTGGCGCCTCCCTCTCCTTCCTGACACCCATCGGCTATCAGACCAATATCATGGTGTATAGCCCTGGTGGTTACCGGTTTGGTGATTATGCCCGTTTGGGGTGGCCGCTCACGGTGGCTTCGATCATCATCTTTCTCATAGTCGCACCCATGGCCTGGCCCTTCTGAGCAATCACGTGGGGCGGTGCCGAGGCGGAGGAGGACGAGCGAAGGAGGCAGGCCAGGGTCGACGATGTGAAAAACCGCGACCACCCCACATTTCCACACCCTCGACCACCACACCAACGGGACGAGGGTCGACGGTGTGAAAAACCCGCGATCAACCCACATTTCCACACCGCCGACAACACGCCAGGCGGATCAGGGTCGACGATGTGAAAAACCCGCGATCAGCCCACATTTCCACACCCTCGACCACCACACCAACGTGACCACAGTCGACGGTGTGAGCAGCGCCACAGACGCTGGGGAGGGGAGCCTCCGGTATCAGACCTGATACCCTTTGGGTTCCATCTTCCGGAGGTTTCACCTGTCGTCGCCAGTCGAACGAATCGAGCGCGCCCTCGAGGCAGCCCAGGCGGTTCTCGACGGGTTTGACCTAGAACGGATCGAGACGGCGCGGAAGTCGGGCGGTGACCCGGTAACCGAGGCTGACGTCGCTGTAGACGATGCCCTCCGTTCCAATCTTCCCGAACCCGACGAGGGTTGGCTGTCGGAGGAGACCGCCGACTCACCGGAGCGTCTCGACAAGGAAAGTGTCTGGATAGTCGACCCCCTCGATGGCACCAGGGAGTTCGTGGAGGGGATCCCGGAGTGGTGTGTGTCTATCGCATACGTTGTCGATGGTCAGCCGGTGGCGGGTGGGATTCTGTCGCCGCCTCGCAATATCTCCATCGTCGGGGCGGTCGGCGAAGGGGTGACGGTCAACGGAGAGGCCTTTGCTACACCGACCCCGACCCAACTACCAGGCGCCCTTGTCCTCGCCAGCCGCAGCGAGGTGAAACGGGGTGAGTGGGACGCCTTCTTCAAGACAGAGATCGCAGTGAGAAACATGGGATCCGTCGCCCTCAAACTTGGACTCGTAGCCGCCGGTCAGGCCGATGCCACCTGGACTCTCGTCCCCAAGAACGAATGGGATGTGGCTGGTGGTGCCGCACTCGTCCTCGCCGCGGGTGGCGTCGTCTCCGGTCTCGACGGGGAACCGGTCCGGTTCAACCGGGAAAACACCCTGATGTCGGGGTTCGTCGCCACGGGTTCCGTGGCCCATGACGCTGTCATCAAGCTCATCGACGACACCCCCTGGAGCGTGGAATGAAGGTCCTCGTCACAGGTGGCACCGGCTACATCGGATCCCACACCGTTGTTGAGCTGATAGAGGCCGGCCACGAGGTGGTGATTCTCGACAACCTGGTGAACTCCCAGCCGGTCGTCGTCGATCGTATATCCCAGATCACCGGGACTTCGCCGACGCTGGCGGTGGGCGACATCGGCGATCCCGACCTGGTGGATAGGGTGCTCACCGAGTACGAGCCCGAGGTTGTGATCCATTTCGCCGGGCTGAAAGCGGTGGGTGAATCGGTGGCACAGCCCCTTCGCTACTACCGCAACAACGTCTCGGGTACCATCACGCTTTTGGAGCGGCTCGATGCCCATGAGATACGCAAGCTCGTCTTCTCATCCTCAGCGACCGTTTATGGCGACCCCCAGACCCTGCCGATAACAGAGGACGCCCCCCTATCGGCGGTGAACCCCTATGGCGGGACGAAACTCCAGATCGAACAGGTCCTGAGAGACGTGGCCGTCTCCGACGACCGCTGGCGGTTTGCAGCCCTCCGCTACTTCAACCCCGCCGGTGCCCACGTCTCCGGCCTCATGGGCGAGGATCCCACCGACACCCCCAACAACCTCCTGCCCTACATCACCCAGGTGGCAGTAGGCAGGCGGGAGAAGGTGCGGGTGTTTGGTGACGACTACGACACCCCCGATGGGACCGGGGTGCGGGACTATGTCCATGTGGTCGATCTTGCCCGCGGTCATCTGGCAGCGATCGAAACCATGTCTGAGCATCGTGGGTTCGACGCCTGGAATCTCGGTACCGGGGTGGGGACGTCGGTGCTCGAATTGATCAATACCTTCAGCGAGGTCAACGGCGTGGAGGTCCCCTACGAGATCGTCGACCGGCGCTCCGGTGACAGCGCCTCCTCATACACCGACCCCGCCAAGGCACATCGCGACCTGGGATGGAAGGCAACCCACGATCTAGCCGCCATGTGCCGGGACTCCTGGCGCTGGCAAAGCCAGAACCCAGAGGGCTACGGCGGCTGAGGTAGTCCTGTCGCAGTTTCCTCCCCCTCCGGGAAGGAAACAGTGCCCCCTACCTCGCATTCACCGCGTGTTCGACGATTACGTCGAGGTCGGGGTATTTCGGGTTCCATCCCAACTCATCTCGGGCTTTGGCCGCCGAGCCCACCAACGAGGGGGGATCGCCCTGGCGGCGGCCCACCACCTCGTGAGGGACCTCGTGGTCGGTGACGCGAGCGACCGAGTCGATCACTTCCATCACCGAGAAGCCCTGCCCGTTCCCCAGGTTGAACGCTGCGCTGGCGCCATCGGCCTCCAGATAGTCCAAACCGAGGACGTGGGCATCGGCGAGGTCGTTGACGTGGATGTAGTCCCGCACACAGGTGCCGTCGGAGGTGTCGTAGTCGTCGCCGAACACCTGGAGGGCATCGCGGCGGCCATGGGCGGCGTCAATGGTGAGCGGTATCAGGTGGGTCTCGGGGTCATGGTGCTCCCCAAGGTCACCGGCTGGATCGGCACCGGCAGCATTGAAGTAGCGAAGACTCACCGAGCGCAGCCTGTAAGCCGTGTCGAAGTCGGCGAGGATGCGCTCCACCATCAGCTTCGAGGCCCCGTATGGATTGATGGGCTCCTGGGGTTCGGTCTCGACGATGGGTATCGACGACGGCTCACCATACGTTGCGCACGTCGAGGAGAAAACGAACCGGCGGACACCGTGTTCCACCATCGACTCCAACAGAGACAACGTCGACGTCACGTTGTTGCGGTAGTAGATGTCGGGGCGCTCCACCGATTCTCCGACATAGGCATAGGCGGCGAAGTGCATGACCGCCTCGATTTCGTGCGATGAGAAGATCCCGGAGACGATGTCCTTGTCGCCGGTGCCACCCACAATGAGTGGTACCCGAAGGAGGTCCTCGACCACCGATTTGTCACCCCGGCTCAGATCGTCGAGCACCACCACATCTCGACCTGCCTTGGTGAGAGCTCGTACGGAATGGGAGCCGATGTAGCCGGCTCCACCCGTAACAAGTATCGCCATCTCAGAGGACCTCGTCCCGGATGGCGTCGTAAGTCGGGGGTAGCCCCTGGCGAAGCTCTACCTTCGGGACCCAGCCAAACAGCTTCTGCGCTCGGGATATGTCCGGCTTGCGTTGCATGGGATCGTCCTCTGGGAGGGGTTCGTGGCGGATTTCAACCGGTCCAAACATCTCGTCGACGATCTTGGCCAGCTCGGCGATGGTGAACTCCCCGGGATTCCCCAGGTTCACCGGCCCCTCGGCGTCGGAATCCAACAAACCCACCAAACCGGCGACGAGATCATCCACGTAACAGAAACTTCGAGTCTGAGAACCGTCCCCATAGACGGTGAGTGGCTCTCCCCTGGCGGCCTGGGTGAGGAAGGTGCTCACCACCCGACCGTCCTCGGGACGCATGCGGGGGCCGTAGGTGTTGAAAATTCGGGCGATGCGGACTTCGACACCAAACTCGCGGGCATAAGAGGCGGTGATGGCCTCCGCATATCGCTTCGCCTCGTCATAAACGCTGCGCACCCCGGTCGGGTTGACATTGCCCCGGTAGTCCTCGGTCTGGGGATGGACCAGGGGGTCTCCATACACCTCCGAGGTGGAGGCCATGAGGAAGCGTGCGTTTTGTGCCCTGGCCACATCGAGAAGGTTCTTGGTTCCCCGACTCCCCACCTCCAGGGTGGCAATGGGCTCGGCGAAGTAATCCTTGGGCGATGCGGGGCTGGCGAGATTGAGGACCGAGTCAAAGGGACCCCCAACCGGGACCTCTTCGATCACGTCGGCTTTGACGAACTCGAAGCGGGGATCGTCGACGAACTCCTCGAGGTTCTCGACTCTCCCCGTGATGAGGTTGTCGACCGCCACCACTTCGTCTCCTCGACCCAACAGGAAGGCACATAGGTGGGAGCCGACGAATCCGGCACCGCCGGCCACCAAGATTCGACTCATCAGTAACGACCGATGGCCCGGTAGTGGAAGCCCGCCGTTCGGGCCGCATCGGGATCGATGATGTAGCGTCCGTCCACCAGGCCATCACCCTTCATACGACTTCGAAGCAGGTCCAGGTCGAGTTCACCAAACTCATCCCACTCGGTGAGGACCACAACGGCGTCGGCGTCGGCGGCCACCTCGTAGGGGTCATCGGTCATGTCGAACTCGTCGCTTTGGGCCACCGGGTCGTAGACCCGGACGTGGGCTCCACCATCGATGAGCCGTCGGATGATCGCCTCTGCGGGGGAATCCCTCACATCGTCGGTGCCCTTTTTGAAGGCGAGACCGAGAACACCGATGTTCTTGTCGAACAGTCGACCTCCCACGGCATTGGCGATCATGTTGGTGACGTGGAAGAGCTGGTCGCGGTTGGCCGCGATAGCAGCGTTCACCATCTCGAAGTGGTATCCGTTGGTCTCTGCAATGTGCAGTAGTGCCCTGGTGTCCTTGGGAAAGCAAGACCCACCCCAACCCGGCCCGGGCGACAGGAAATACGGCCCCACCCTCTCATCGGTTCCCAGCCCGTGAAGCACGGAGAGCGCATCGGCCCCCACCTTGTCGGCGAGAACAGCGATCGAGTTCGCAAACGAGAGCTTGGTGGCGAGGAAAGCATTGGCGGCGTACTTGATGAGCTCAGCCGATTCAGGGCTCGTTACCTGGATAGGGGCATCCATCGACCCGTACAGCTCGGCGACACGCTCGCCGATCTCGAGGGCGGGGGCGCCGATCACAATGCGAGCCGGCGAGAAGAAGTCCCGCACCGCCGAACCTTCCCGAAGGAACTCGGGGTTGGAAACCACGGCAACGTCGTCACGACCGATCAACTCGGTGGTGGCCTTGGCGGTGCCCACCGGCACGGTGCTCTTGTTGATCACGATGGAGTCCGACTCCAGATGTGGGGCGATCTCCGACGCCGCCGCATAGACGTACCTCAGGTTGGCGGAACCATCGTCATCCTGGGGTGTGGGGAGACACATGAACACGAACTCGGCATCGGGAACCGCCTTCTCGGCGCCGAGCACGAACCTGATGCTGCCATCGTCGAGCGCTTTGCCCAGGAGTTCCTCAAGACCCTCCTCATAGATTGGCATCTCACCCCGGGTGAGCATGTCGACCTTTTCGGGGTCGATATCGGCACAAACGACGTTGTGGCCGAGGGAGGCGAGTCCGACACCCGTGGTCAGGCCCACATAGCCAGTGCCGATAACGGCGACCTCTTTGGAACTCATGAATCTGTACCTCGCATTGATGATGCCTTGCCGCTGATCCCGGCCCGGTGCCCGCCATGTCTGCAAGGCTCACCTACCATGGACACCGAAATGGGGGGAAACCTCCCATATCATAGGTGATGGGGGTTCCTTCAGGGGTATCCCATATCGGAGTTCGCCACTTGCGGAGATTCCAGCAATAGGTGGAACTCTCCCTAAAATGCAACGTCGACTCCCCCCAAAGAGGCTATGAACATACCCGCGTCCAGCGTATCCCAATCCGCCGCTACCCCAACCCGCCCAACCCGGGTCAAACTGGTCACTCCAGACATCCTGGGAATGGTCAAGAACGGTGGCATCGGAACCGCCTGCGCCCACATGGCACAGGTACTCGCCCGACGTGGCTTCGACGTCTCCATCCTCTTCACCCATTTGGCTCTCTCGCGGGTAACGGCGGGAGTGGAGGCGGCACGAGATCGCTATCAGAAGTTGGGGGTTGGTTTTGAGACCCTCCCCGAGCTGTTGTCCGAAGAGCTGTTGGGCGCCAAGACACTCCCCGGAATCCCCTCCCTCCGCGAGTCTTTCCTCATCTATCAGGCGTTGAAGGACACCGACGTCGACGTTCTGATCTTTCCGGAATGGCAAGGCACCGCCTTCTATCCCCTCCTCGCCAAGAAGGAGGGTCTTGCCTTCGAGAAGACCTCGATCATCGTCCAGACACACAGTTCGTCGTTGTGGCATGCGCTGAACAATCAGAGCTCCGATTACCACCCCGGAATGGTGGGGCTCTTCCACACCGAACGGGAATCGGTGCGGATGGCCGACCATGTTGTCAGCCCCACGGCGTACCTAGCCGACTGGAAACGGGAGCATGGGTTCACCTTCCCGGAATCGACCAGGGTCCTCCCCCTTCTGCTCGACGAGACCACACCGGAGATCGACCCTACACCGAAGCCAGTCGACGAGCTGGTCTTCTTCGGTCGTCTTGAGGAGCGAAAGGGTCTGCGTTACTTCCTCGGTGCGATCGATCGACTTCTCCGTTTGGAGATGATCGATGATCCAACCGCGGTGAAGGTGACCTTCCTGGGCAAGTTCACCAAGAGCCCTTCGACCCACGTTCTCGATGAGCTCCTCGACAAGATCGAGAGCTGGCCGTTCAAGACGTCACTAGTGGGAACCCTCGACGCCGACGAGGCCCAGGAATATCTCAATGGAGAGGGTCGGATCGCCGTGATCCCATCGGTCGCCGACAATTCACCGCTGACCGTTCTCGAGAACCTGTATGAGCAGCGTCCCTTCCTCGCCAGCAAGATCGGTGGAATACCCGAGATCGTCGATTCCAATTTCCACGACTCCCACCTCTTCGAGCTTACCATCCCGGATCTGGCCAATTCCATGGCGCGGGTCCTCCGAGAAGGTCATGGGCCGGCCCTTCCAGCCGCCGACCAGACGAAAGTGGCCGAAGAATGGGACTTGTTCCTGTCTGAGGCGGCCACGGCCGCAAGGGGCAACGCCTTCCCCGAGACTACCGAGCCCCTCGTGTCACTTTGTCTCACCCATTACAACCGGGAGGCGTTCCTCCGTACCACCATCACCGGGCTGCGCAGACAGGACTATCCCAACTTCGAGGTGATCATCACCGACGACGGCTCCAACGATCCGAGCGCTCTGGCATATCTGAAGGAACTTGAGGGTGACACGAAGCTGGACGTCCGGGTCTTCCATCAGAAAAACCTATATGTCGGTGCTGGCCGGAATCTCGCCCTCTCCCATGCACGAGGGGATCTCATCGTCTTCATGGACGACGACAACTACGCCGAACCCAACCAGATCTCGACATTCGTGAAGGCCCTCCAGATCTCGGGCGCGGACGCACTTTCCTGTGTCGCTCGGGCCTTCCCCCACGATGACGACCCCAGCCTCGAAGGTGCCGAGACGGAGTGGCTCTACCTCCCTCTGGGGTCCGGCACCTCGGCGAACATCTTCGGTAATTTCATGGGTGATGCCAACGGGATATTCCGTCGGGAGGCGCTCGATGCCGTTGGAGGGTTCACCGAGGACCACGGGCTGAGCTGGGAGGACTACGAGCTTTTCGTGCGTCTCCAGGTCGAGGGGTATGAGACGTTGGCGATTCCCGAGCCCCTGTTCTGGTTGAGGTCCACCAAGGAATCAGTCTCGCGGATCGGGAGCATGGTCCCGAACCATTACCGCGCCTTGCGACCCTATCTGGAAAAACTCCCCTGGGATACCTATGGCGATGCCGTACTGGTGGGCGTTGCCAGGGTGCTGCGTGAAGAGGAAAGCGTCCACATGGCAAAGTCCAGCAGGAAACGCGCACACAAAGAGTTCAGCGAGGTAATGACCACCGAGGACGGTACCCTCGCCAACCACCGGGCGGTTGCTCGGTATCTGAAGGCAACTGGGCGGGGCAAGCAGGCTTTCCGTGTCCTATGGGACGCGGCGCACTCCGCGGATTCGGCCCGTTCCCTGCTCTTTGATTGGGCCTTGCTCCAAGCCGACGGCAAGAGCATCAGCAAACGGAGTCTGGCTGACGAAGGCGACATTCACGGAGAGGTCGCCGCGCATACCCTAGACCTGCTCCGCACCTCCCGTTGGGAACCCCTCGCGGAGGCTCTCGCCGAGGCTCATCGACTGTTTCCGGACCACCCCACCTATGCCATCCATCACGGGCTTTTCCTGGCATACAGGGGTGAGCCGTATCGTGCCCTGTCGCTGCTGGGGAAAGCCTTCGACGCCGCCGAGGCTGAATACGTCGGCTCCAACATCGATGTCTACGAGGGTGTCGCCAACGGATTCCACATCAACGGTATCTCTCACTATCTGGTCTCGGGCCGCGACGAGGCGCGACCCTGGCCCGAGTCGGTAACACCGGTCAACCTACCAGCCCGTCTCGTAGGCGATATCGAGGAATACGGTCCATTTTCTCAGGTCCTGAACGATTTGCGTCACCGCACCGTCCATCAGAATGCCGCCGCCCTGGCATCGGTGTGGCGAAAGCTCATCGCCACCGACCAGCTGGTGGACCTGGTTGGTATCTCCACCCTCCTTCTCCACCAGGCACAGGAAGGGTATCGGAGGGAGAACATGGATGTCGACGAGGCATTCCTGGCGGGTGCTGTCACCGACGCTCTGGAGCATTGGATGAGTCATGGGGAAACCGAAGGCCGCGACTACCCCTTGCTAGAGGTGAGGACGTTGCTCCGTCTCTCTGCACCGGTGGAAGAAACAGAGCCCGTGTCCGCGGCATCCCGCGGTGGCTGGAAGGGGCACAAGCGTGGAAACTGAGTATCTCATCGTCGGATCCGGACTCACGGGTGCCACCATCGCACGACACCTGGTTGAGAATGGCAGGGATGTACTGATCCTCGACCGCAGACCACACATGGGTGGGAATGTCCACGACCACTGGCATCCCTCGGGAATCAGGATCCACACCTACGGCCCTCACTACTTCCGAACATCGTCGGAGCGAATCTGGTCCTTTGTAAATCGGTTCGCGGATTTCTATCGGTATGAGGCGGAGCTACTCACCATGGTCGACAACAGCCTGGAGCATTGGCCGGTGGTGGAGAGCTACATCGAGAAGGCCGTCGGGCCCGATTGGGAGCCAGCATTCACCGGCACCCCCTCGAACTTCGAAGAGGCGTCCCTATCCAAGATGCCCGAACAGATCTATCGGCTTTTCGTCAAGGGTTATACAGAGAAGCAATGGGGTGTCCCCGCCGAAAGCCTCTCGGCCGATCTGGCCGGACGGTTTGCCGTTCATGGCGACGGCGACAAGCGGCTGAAGCGGAGCAAGTATCAGGGGATCCCCCGAACGGCTACGCAGAGTTCATGAGACGTATGCTCGGCGGGCTTCCGGTGTTGCTGAACGTGGACTATCTGGAGCACAAGTCCGACTTCCACGCCACCGAGAAGGTGATCTTCACCGGCCCCATCGACGAGTTCTATGGTTTCAAACACGGGAAGCTCGCCTACCGCGGTCAGATAAGAGACCACGAGTATCGGCCGGGCGTCGACTCGGTCTATCCCAAGGGGCAGATCAACACCCCGTCACGGGAGTTGGGGGACCACGTCCGTGTGTTGGAGTGGAAGCACATGATGGAGGAGCCATTCGGATCCAGCATCAGTGGGACCGTGCTCACCACCGAGACCCCCTTCTCCCCTGAAGACCCCTCCGACTACGAGTATCCCTTCCCCGATCAGTCCAACCAGGACCTCTATGCCGAATACCGTGCGCTCGCCGAGGACGACGCCGACAACGTTCTCATATGCGGACGGCTCGGAGAGTATCGATATTACGATATGGACCAGGCCATTGGGCGGGCGATGAAGCTGACCTCGGAGCTAGACGGTTGGCAGAGCACTCGACTGGGGTACACATCTGACTGACCCTACGGGCTTTGTCCGTTGGTGGTGTACGTGTGGCCGAGGGGGCTGGTCCACACGTAGGTGTCATCAACCCGTCGTAGTTGCCAGGGGGTTTCGTGTTTGAGTCGATGATGGTGGCGGCATAAAGGTTCCAGGTTGTCGACGACGGTGTGACCGCCGTCGGTGCGACTTCGGGTGTGGTCGAGGTCGGAGTTGAGGTGTTTCTGACTTAACCGCGGAGATCGTCCGTGAAATAGACCTAGTCACGGTGTCTCCTCGGGTTGGTTGGTGTTGTTCCGGCGATGGTGGGCGACACGCTGTTGGTGGGCTCGCCGGAGACCCTCGACGCGTGCTT
>WHTL01000448.1 GCA_009377735.1 Acidimicrobiia bacterium | reverse complement strand
TCATCGAACAGATCCCCCTGACGCTCAGCCAATCCCAATGTCATCAGAAGCTCCAGGGTCGAGAACCACAGTCATGTAATTCTCCCACACACCAACCGAAAACGCGAGCACTCACACACGCGAAAGACACCAGCCACCTAGTCTGGAGCAGGAGATGACCGACGCGGCATTGTTGATCTTGAGGTCCTGGCTTGGGTTGGTGATGCTGGTGCATGGGAGCAATCACCTCAGGAGTCTGGAGGGAACGGCGAAGTGGTTCGGGTCTATCGGGTTCAAACAGGCTCGCCTCAATGCCATCGCATCGGGGTTCGGCGAGGTTACCATCGGGTTGGGTCTCATACTGGGTCTGTTCACCAGCGTTGCGGTGACCGGATTGGTGACGGTGATGACGATCGCCTTCATCGCGGTCCACCGAAAGGCCGGGTTCTTCGTCTTCAACCGTCCCGACGAGGGTTGGGAGTTCGTGGCCACCCTCGCCGTGTCGGGGCTGGTATTAGCCATCCTCGGTCCCGGTCGTTGGTCGATCGATTCCGCCCTCGGTATCGATCTGACCGGGTGGTGGGGTGTGGCATTCGCCCTCGGAGGGGCGGTTCTGGCCGGTGTGATGCTTGGCGCTTTTTGGAGGCCTTCGTCGGACCATTGACAGGTCCCTGTCAGGACGGGGTGCCGTGGGCGATCGCCAGCGCGGTGAAGACCTGGGTGCCTCCGCCCTTCAACGCTGTCGCCAATGCGCTAGCGAGTGTGTCGGTGTCGGTCGATCGGATTGCGTCCTTGACCGCGGGAACACGACGTGGTGATGCAGAAAGCTCATCAACACCCAGGGCGATCAGCGCCAGAGCCGTTGTGGGGTCACCGGCTGCTTCTCCGCACACCCCCACCCAGCGACCTGAATCATGGGCGGCAGTGACGATAGAGGAGAGGAGTCGTAGCATCTCCGGGCGAAGGAGATCTGGTAGCGACGCAACTTCGCCAACGGTGCGGTCGGCAGCGTAGACGTATTGGAGCAGATCATTGGTCCCGATCGATAGGAAGTCGGCCTCGGCTGCGATCTCCGTCGCACTCAAAGCGGCGGATGGGACCTCGATCATGGTTCCCACTTCGACCGAGGAGACGTCGGCATCCTCCGCTGCCGCCAACTCGACGAAGCGAGTTCGGGCTCTGACGAACTCCTCGACGATGGAGACCATGGGAAACATCACGGCCATCCGGCCCACTCCGGCTACACGGGCCACGGCCCTGAGTTGGGTATCGAGCAGCTCGGGCGTATGGAATCCCAGACGGAGACCCCTAACACCTAATGCCGGATTCTGTTCTTCGCGCTGTTCCAGAAAAGGGACAGATTTGTCCGCACCTATGTCCAGTGTCCGGAAGACAACCATATCGTTGGGAAAGCGTTCCAGGATCGATCGGTATGCGTCGGCCTGTTCGTCGGCCGATGGCGGCTGCTGGCGATCCTGAAAGAGAAACTCCGTCCGGACCAGTCCAGACCCATGGGCACCTGCCTCGATCGCCTCGTTTATGGCATCGGGGGTGTTGATGTTGGCTGCG
>WHTL01000032.1 GCA_009377735.1 Acidimicrobiia bacterium | reverse complement strand
GTTGAGACCAGGTCGCTCATAGCGAGGATGGCATCACGACCATCCACCGGGGAGGCGGCGTGGGTGGTGGCCCCCCTCATCACGATCCGGAAGGCATCCTTGGAGGCCATCGCCACAGTTGGATCGATCCCGATGGTCCCGATGGGAAGCCAGGGCCAGCAGTGCAGCCCCAGCACCGTCGCATCGGTGAAGTCGATCGCTCCCGACTCGATGACGGCCCGAGCCCCGCTCTTTTCGCCGTAGGGGATCTCCTCGGCGGGCTGCATCAGGATGGTCACCGTCCCGGCCCACACATCGTCTTCACCCAACAGCCGAGCGGCCGCCGTCACCACAGCCGTGTGGACGTCGTGGCCACAGGCATGCATGACACCGTCGATCTGTGATCGGTACTCGTGATCTCCCACCTCGGTGAGGGGGAGGGCGTCCATGTCGGCCCGGAGCACCACGTTGGCGCCTTCACCCCGTTTCATGGTGGCAACCACCCCGGTGCCGCCCACCCCCGTCTTGACGGTGTAACCGAGTTCGGTGAGCCGCTCGGAAAGAACCCGGGCAGTGTGATGCTCCTCGAAGCGGAGTTCGGGGTGCATGTGGATCTCTCGTCGCAGCGTCACGGCGTCGTGGTACCAGCGGGGAAGCCCCTCGGAATCCGGAAGATCCGTCATCGAAGTCTGTTTTCTGGAGCGGCGCCGTTCACCACTTTGGGTCGATGGGTTGGACTCATCTCACACCGTCGCCACAGGGTTGCGGAGGAGACGTCCGGCATCGGTGAGGAGGAAGGCCGCTATCTCGCCCACCGCCTCCGGTGGAGTGAGCCCCTCGAGAAGCTGCTCTCCGACTGCCTCATCCCCGGTTTGGGCCACAGCCTCGGCCACCGACCTGCGATAGAGGGGGGTGTCGACCCGGCCCGGTACCAGTTCGACCACGCGAATGCCGTCAGGCTCGAGTTGTCTCTCCAACGTCTTCACCAGACCGTGGATACCGGCCTTGCTCGCCCCGTAGGGGAGTGAGCCGCTCGGCTCCAAGACACCACCCTGGGAGCTGGTGAGCACGAGGAGACCCCCGGGACGGGCAAGATGGGGGGCGGCGTGTTTGGCGACCAGGAAGGTACCGGTGAGATTGACCGAAATAACCCGCTGCCACGTCTCGAAGTCAACCTCGGCGATCGGGGACCGTTGGGCCGCCATGATGCCTGCCATGTGATAGACAGCGTCGAGGGGGCCACCCAGCCAGTCCCCGAGCCGTTCGAAGACCCTCGTGATCTGATCGGGTTCGCCGACGTCGACGGTGAACGCCTGAGCCCGCTCACCCTCGTCGATCGGCGTAGGGTTTCGATCGAGAAGGGCCACCCGATGACCTTGTTCCAGCAAAGTCTCCGCCGTAGCCCGGCCAATCCCGGCGCTGGCCCCGGTGACCACCACGGCCTTGGACTCGGTGACGTGGCTGCTCACGCCCCGCCCATCAGTCGTCTTGCCTCGGCCACGAGGTGTGCGGTTGAGGGTACCGCCTCGACCTGGAGGGACGGTGCCGCCGGCATGGGAACATCGGCTGTGGCAACCCTGGCCACCGGTGCCGTCATAGAGTCGAAGCAGTGCTCGGTGATGGTGGCGGCAATCTCGGCTCCGAAGCCACCGGTTCGCACCGCCTCGTGGGTGACAATGGTCCGGCCGGTGCGAATGACATCCTCGAGGACCGGCTCGAGGTCGAGGGGTGACAACCAGCGGAGGTCGATCACCGAGGCTCCGATACCGTCCTCGGCGAGTTGGTCGGCGGCCTCGAGTGCCTTGGGAACCATCTGGCTCCAGGCGACGATGGTGAGATCGTCTCCGCTCCTCAGTTGGCGACTTCCCCCAATATCCTCGACAGGGCCGTTGAGATCGACGGTGGCCTTTGTCGGATAGAGCATCCGTGACTCGATCATGAAGACCGGGTCGTCGCTCTCTACGGCGGCCCGCAGCATCCCGTAGGCGTCAGCTGCGTTCGAGGGAAGACCGACCCGGAGACCCGGGGTGTGCGCCAGGAACGTCTCCAACATATGGGAGTGCTGGGCGCAGGAGCCGGGGGAGTAGCCCCCCTGGGTTCTCACCACCAAGGGCGCCGCCCAGCGACCGCAGGAGACATAGCGGGTAGGGGCGATCTGGTTGACGATCTGATCCATGGCCACCAGGGCGAAGTCCATGTACATGATCTCGACCACGGGACGACTGCCCCTCATCGCCGCTCCCAGGGCGGCGCCCACCATCGCCGACTCCGAGATGGGGGTGTCGAACACCCTCCGCCCGTACTTGGCATGGAGGCCCTTAGTAGCCCCAAAGGGTCCGTTGGGGATGGCGACGTCCTCCCCGAAGACGAACACCTCGGGATGGGCACCCAGGGCCCAGTCGAGGGCGGCATTCACGGAACGGATGTAGTTGAGACTCTGCGGCTCAGACATAGATTCGCGCTCAGACATAGAGATGTTCCGTGAGGGTGGAGGGTGCTGGCTCATTCATGGCCCGCGCGGCTGTCACCGCGGCGTCGATATCGACACTGACCTCGGCGTCGATGGCATCAAACGAGTTGACGAGGTCGGGATGTGACCCCCGGAGCGCCACCAGGGGCTCACGGGTGCGGGCGTCCTCGACCTCGCCTGGGGGCCGATAGGCCTGGGCGTCTCCCGAGTAGTGACCGACAAGACGCTCCGTCTCGGCCTCGACGAAGGTGGGGCCCCCGCCTTTGAGGCCCCGGTCCCGGGCGTCACCCACCGCAGTGGCCACGGCGAAGGCGTCGTTGCCATCGATCTGCACGGACCGGATGCCATATCCGGCGGCCCGTTCCTGGAGGGAGTCGATGCCCATCATGTCCTTCCAGGGGGTCATCTCGGAGTAGATGTTGTTCTCGACAACGACGACGAGGGGGAGGTCGAAGGCGGCGGCGAAGTTGAGGGCCTCGTGGGTGTTCCCCTGGTTGAGGGCGCCGTCACCGATGGAGACGACACTCACCACCTCACGGTCACCCTGCCAGGCATCGACAGCGGCTCCGAGGGCGATGGGAACCCCGCCCCCAACGATGCTGTTCTCTCCCATGAAGTTCACCGAGGCGTCCGAAAAGTAGGGCGAGCCGCCCCGGCCGCCGGAGAGCGTGGACTCCCGTCCCATGATCTCGGCGAATGCCTGGGCGAGGTCGACACCACGGGCCAGGGCCCAGCCATGTCCTCGATAGGTGGCGGTGACGGCATCATCAGGTCCCAGTTGGGAGCAGGCACCCACCGGAATCGCCTCCTGCCCCACCGCCAGATGGATCGAGCCGGGAATCTCGCCCCCCGACTTCAACTCCAGACACATTTCCTCGAATTGCCGTATTCTCGCCATGGCCCGATAGGCCTGTTCCGGAGTCAGATCACTCACTCTTATCTCTCTTTGTCCGTAAATAGAGCTTGCGTATGTCCGTAAACTAGTGCAAGCTCATGGTCATGAGCAACTACAACGGCGAAACCGTGATCGCGGAGGTCGAGTCTCTCCTACTGGGTGATGCCCATGTCGTCCGTATCCACCTGGAGGACGGAACGACCGGAATTGGCCAGTCGGCATTCTGGGGTTACCCGGCCGCCATCCACGCCATGATGGAGTACTTCCGTCCTGCCCTCATCGGCGAGGACGGTATGCGTCGTGAGCACATCGCCCAGCTCCTCTACCGTATGGGTCCGTTCCGGGGGGCCGCCCTGTCGGCGGCGGTGGCCGCCGTGGACATCGCCCTCTGGGACATCGTCGGCAAGCGGATGGGGGTCCCGGTGTGGCAGCTGCTCGGGGGTCGGGTCCGCGATCGGGTCCGTCTCCACAAGTTGATCGACGGGATGACACCCGAGACCATCCTCGCCGAGTGCGTAGAGGCAGCCGAGATGGGCTTCACTGCGGTCAAGTTCGACCCCGTGCCCTCCGACTACTTCGACCTGACCACCGTCGCCCTGGTGGGACAGATCCGAGATGTGGTGGGGGAGGTGCGTGCCGCTCTCCCCGCCACCGATCTCATCTTGGAGCTCCATCGCAAGTTCACCCCGGCCCAGGCCATCGCCGTGGGTCGGACCGTCGGTGACTTCGACCTTGCCTTCTGGGAGGATCCCATCCAGATCGACACCATGACCACCCAGGTGGCTGTGGCCGAGGCCGTCGGGCTCCCCATCGGGTTGGGGGAGCGGTTCCACACGGTCTGGGAGTTCCGCGAGTTTCTCGAACAGGGTGCCGTCCACTTCGTCCGCCCCGACGTGGGATTGGCCGGTGGGATATCGGGCGTCCGCAAGATAGCGGTCCTGGCAGAAGCACATCATTCCGCCCTCTCTCTCCACAACTGCCTAGGCCCTCTCCTCACAGCGGCGACCTTGCATGTCGACGTCGCCATCCCCAACTTCTCCAGCCAGGACTACACCCTCCTCGACGAAGGGCTCACCGACTTCACAACCGGTGGCCCCGTCCGCGATGGCGGGTTCTTGCTCCTCCCGGAGGCGCCCGGACTGGGTATCGAGCTGGTCGAAGATCCCCAGCCTCAGCAGCTGGTGGCACGGCGGATCCACGAGGTGCCCATCAGGGGCGACGGGTCCCCGGCCTACAGCGTCTGACATGGTGGGGGGCGTAATCGACTTTGGCCATGTCGGGCTCCAGGTGCGGGACCTGGACCGTTCTCTGGCCTATTACCGGGACGTCCTTGGACTCCGTGTTGTCGAGCGGGGGGTCCGCTCCGATCGATACCTCGCCGATATCACCGGCTATCCCGGTGTCGAGCTCGATATCGCGGTGCTCGAAACTCCGACCGGGGTCCTGGTGGAGCTCCTGGAGTACACCAATGTTGTGGGGGAGCCGGTGGACACTGCCACCCACAACCCGGGGACCGGACACGTCTGCTTTCAGGTCGAGGATGTCGATGCGATCTACCACAGCGCCCTCGATGCCGGGCATGGGGCAGTGAGCCCACCGGTTACGCCGACCAGTGGGCGGTGGACGGGGGGCCGGAGCGTCTACCTCATCGACCCCGACGGGATCCGTGTCGAACTGGTTCAGCGGGGTCCGTCACCGGACAGCTTAGGTGGGTGAACGTTCCTCGCCCAGGACTCGTTGGCAGCGGTGCAGATAGCGGCGACCTCCCCCAGATACACACCGGGTGGGATGGTCTCTTCGATGAGATCTGAAGCGTCGGGTGGGGCGAGATCCTTCACCTCGGCCGCCAACGTTGAAACCCCCTCCTCCCGATCACGCAGACGTCGTGCCGCCTCGTAGACGATGTCATGGGCCTCCTCCCGTCCCAGCGCGGGGGCGAGTCGCATCATCAGGGCCTCCGCCATGATGAGACCACCGTCGGCATCGAGGTTTCGCACCATCGCTTCTTGGTCAACGCTCATCGTCGCCAAGACCTTTGCCGTCAGCCGCAGCGCCGAAGCGCAGGCAACCGCCACGCGGGGGAGGCTGTCCCATTCGATGTGCCACTCCCCGGCAGCCCGCTCGTGGCCCGCCTCCATCGCCCTCAACAGAGCGGAGACGGCTGTCGCCGCGGTGGCGCCGAACCCGACCACGGCCTCGGACCAGATGGGGTTGGCCTTCTGGGGCATGGTCGAGGATGCGCCATGGTGAACCTCCGAGCTCTCTCGGATCTCACCGATTTCGGTACGGGCGAGGTCGATGACCTCCCGGGCCAGTCGGACACAGGTCGCGGCGATGGCAGCGCAGACGAATCCGAACTCCGCCACCCCGTCCCGGGCACTGTGCCAGGGGACAGCGGTGGTCTCGAGGTCGAGGTACTCGGCGACCCGGTCCCTGACCTGGGATGCCGTCGGTCCGTATGCTGCCGAGGTGCCCCCGGCACCATGGAGGGAGACCACACCAACCCTGGGGCGTATCTCCTCAAGACGGGTGCGGTGGCGGTCGAACTGGGCCAGGTAGACGGCGAGTTTCGCCCCCAGGGTGGTGGGCACCGCCTGTTGGCCATGGGTTCGTCCCGCCATCAGGGTGTTCCTGTGTTCGTCCACCCACCCGGCCAGGAGGTCGCCCACCTCGGTGACTAGGTTCTCGACGCGGGCGATTGCTCCGGTTAGCTGGAGGGCGAGACCGGTGTCCATGATGTCCTGGGTGGTGGCGCCGAGGTGGAGTTTGCCTCCGGCGACCGGTGGGAGGGTGGCTGCCACCATTCGTACGAGGGGGAGGATGGGATAGCCGACATTGCGGGCCTCATCCCAGAGACGGGCGGTGTCGATCGAATCGAGATCGCAGGCGATTTCGATGGCGTCTGCGGCCTCGGTGGAGATGACACCCGCGACCGCCTGGGCGCGGGCGAGAGCGGCCTCGGTGCGGAGCCAACCGCCGATGGTCGACGTCTCGGAGAAGAGGGTGATCATCTCTTCGTCGGCGTAGAGGTCGTTGAGAAGGGAGAAGGGTGCGGTCATCGGCGTATGGACATCAGAAGACACACAGGGGGTTCACCGGGGAGCCGGTGCCCCCGGGTATGCGAAGGGGCGCAACCACCAGCATGAACTGGGAGCGACCCTCCTCCCGACAGGCCTCGACCAGTGGCTCTACCTGGGGGCAGTCGAGCAGACAGAGACCCATGGCGGGGAGACCGATCATATGGAGGGGGAGGGGGAAACGCTGGTAAGGAAGCGGCATCTTCTCGACACAGTCCCCGCTGTAGACGGCGACCTCCTTCTCGTGGAGCCAGAGGAGGCAGTCGGGGGTGAGCCCGGCCCGCTCGGAGGGATCCTCGAGACCCTCGGCTTCCTCACGCCGACCCAGCCCCACCCGCACGAACACGGCGTCACCCGACTCGATCTGGATACCGGCCAAGTCCAGGGCTGCGTCGAGGTCGTTGGGGGTGACAGAGTCGGTGGGCTCCAGCCAGTCAACACCACGGGCCCCGGCCACATCGAGGAGGATTCCGCGGGTGATGATGCCGTCCGCCCCCACCTGGATCGACCCAAAGGTCATGCCGGTGGCCTTAACCTCGGCGGCGGCCTCTCGACCGTTGTACATGACACCGTCCTGGGTGTAGACGTGGCCTACGGCATCGAGATGGGTGACACCGAAGCCATGGGGCTGGATGGTGAGCTGGTCCAGGGCCGAGATGGGATGATGCTCTTCGTAGATCATCTTGTGGACGGCCGGGTTGGGGTTCTTGGCCGACGGAGTGGTGTCGATATCACGCCCGATCGATACCACCCGACCCGATCGCACACCGCCGGCAACCTGGGCGACCTTCGCATCGGTGATGTAGTTGAGTGTTCCCCGCTCGTCGTCGTCGCCCCATCGACCCCGGTTGTCGATCCGCGAGAACATGGCATCGAGATCGGCATCGGTGGGCAGGTCTGCTGCTGTCATGGTTGGTTACCCTCCGGGCTGTCGGGGTCACGGAGCCGGTCGAGCACAGCCGGAGGTGGTTGCACCAACTCCAAGACGATGCGATCGGGGTCGTAGAAATACATGGCCGAGCCACCGGCATTGACTCCGGCCGATATCAGATTCGGTGGCGACACTGTCTCCACTCTCTCGTCGAGGAGACGTCGGTACCAGAGGTCCATGTCGGTGACACCGAGGGCGAGATGGGCCGCCCCCGGATTCGAGATATTGGTGTCACCCCTTCGTCCCACCGGGGAGCGATAGTGCACCAGCTCGAGGTCGTGGGTGGAGAGGAACCGTGGCTGCCCAGGGACCACCAGTTGGGCGACGTCGAGGTCGGCGTCGCTGTAGCCGACGAGGCTCGGGGTGTACTCATTGTTCTGGCGTTGTGTGTGCACCAGCTCGAAGTCGAGGACCCTGGTGTAGAAGTCGACGGATCGGTCGATGTCGGAGACGGTGAAGCTGAAATGCCAGACACCGAGCATCAGTCGAACTCCAAACCGCCGCACACGTTCAAGGCCTGTCCGGTCACATAGCCGGCGCGGTCGGAGAGCAAGAAGAGGATGGCGTCGGCCACCTCGTCGGGACTCTCCGTCCGACCCAGTGGGATCTTGTCGGTGAGAGCCGCCAACGACTCCTCCGGGGTGATCCCAGCATGTTCTGCCCGAGCCCGGTGGATGGAGCGGGTCATCTCGGTATCGACCACACCTGGACAGACCGTGTTGACCCGAATCCCGGAACCGGCGAGGGCGACCGCGGCCGACTGCACCAGGCTGATGACCCCGGCCTTGCTGGCGGCATAATCGACGGAGTCGGGGCGGGGTCCGCGCCCGGCAACCGAGGCGACGGCGACGAATGCTCCTGGGCTGCCAGTGGCATCCAGACGTCGGGCGAACTCCTGGAGAAAGATAAAGGTGCCCTTGAGATTGACGTCCATTGTCCTCTGCCAGGACTCGTCATCGAGGTCGAGGAACGCCCGGGGATGGATGACCCCGGAGGCGGCCACGCCCAGGTCTGGCATCGCCCATTCCTCGATGATGGTATCCAGGGCCCGGACAACATCCGTCCGGGAGGTGACATCGGCCACCACGGGAAGGGCCTGGCCACCGGACCCGGTGATCTCGTCGGTGAGGGCCTGTACCTTCTCCTCGGAGAGATCGAGCAGGGCCACCCGGTGCCCCTCAACGGCAAGCCGGGCAGCGGTCGCTCCACCGATACCACCACCGGCACCGGTCACCACGGCGACCGACATACGTTTCCATACCGCAGGCTCATGGGAACGTCTGTCGCTTCCGGGCGTGGTCATAGGACTGGGGGGAACTTGCCGATATCGAGCGCGGCATTAGCGATCTCGATGTGTCGTTGTCCCCGCTCAACCGAGTAGGACAAGTGACCGGGGAAGAAGCCATCTATCTCGAGGTCACCGAGTCGACGCACCGACTCCAGATAGGGAACCGATTCGCAATCCCAGGTGTTTTGGATGATGAGACGACCCCCAAAGAGCATCATGTCACCGGAGAAGAGATCCCTGCGGTCGCCGGCATGGACCAGAAAGCAGAGATGGCCAATAGCATGACCAGGTGTGGCGATCACCTCGACATCGAGGTCTCCCACTTGGAGACGGTCGCCATCTTGGAGTTCCCGTGCCACGGGGCAGGCACGGTATTGATAGTCGGGGGGATAAGCGCCCAAGCGTTGACCCACCGGCACACTGGCGGCTTCGGAGTCACCAGCCGTCAGGATGCGGGTGACTTCGGGTGAGGTCATAATCTCGGCTCCCAGTGCCCCTCTCAGCCCGGCGGCACCTCCGGCGTGATCACCGTGGGCATGGGTGACAACAACGGTGTCGATACTGTCGCGGTCCACTCCGCTCTCGTCGATAAGCGCCAGGATCCGTTCCGGGTCCTGACCGCCCCCGCTGTCGATGAGGACACGGCTGGATCCACCGTCGATAAGCCAGACATGGCAGTCTGAGCGCTCCGAAAGGCTGAATCCGTCGTCTCCACTACCAACGAGATGGATGTGATCATGAACTCTGATGGTTACTCCTCTCTGTTCGCCGAGGCCAGGTCGGTGAGCCGGTCGAGATCAATCCGATAGTGCTTGGGGGGACGTCCCCGTCCCGACGTGACGTGGGTCTCGATCCCTGTGGCCACACCGGCCTCCTCCATTTGGGAGAAGAGACGACGGGCCGAACGAGGGGTGACCCCGTATGCGGTGGCAAAATCCCTGGTTGTGATGTTGGAGATATCGAGACGACGGAGAGCTGCCAACAACCGGGAAAAGGCGAGAGGGCCGAGCCCAAGGGGCATCACCCCCCGATGGGTCGTGTCGTTTACAGACCTGACACGGAGATCTTTGGTGACCTCCTCGCCGTGGCCATCCGAGAAATAGACGTGGGTCACGCCTGTATCCCGTGCTCGTCCCAGGGCGCGCTGGGCGTTGGCCCCGGCATCGGCGACGCTGAACCCGAGACCGTATCCGACACTTACCTCTACGGGTAGGTCCGTGGGCTCGATCGGGGAGACCTGGCCCAGCCGGTAGCGGTGAAGAGCATCCTCCACCGCACCCCGGGTGGTGTGGACGATGAAAGTTCGTTCATCGAGGGGAGCCAATGTGCCACGTAACGCCTCAGCGAAATCGACGAGGGCGCCCTGGATATTGAGGCGGAGCCGGTGCGTCTGATAGAGGGCGGCCTTCTCCCCGGTCGTGGGATCAACCGAGGGCACCTCCACCAAGGCGATCGCCATCTGGGTCGCCTCCGAGCGTGCCAACATCGAAGCGAGGCCGGCTCTCCGAAGGGTGTCCTGGATGGCGGATCGGGTGTGACTCACCCGGTAACAGGTCAACCCTCTGTCTTCGAGGCCGTCCTGCACCGCACGCAGACAGGTGAGGGACGCTTCGATCTGTCCGGAGTCGTGGAGCGCCACGTGGTCGCCAACCAGATCCTCTACAGAGCGGATGTCTCCCTCTGTGCCCTGCAGGGCGAGAACATGATCTGGTGCTGGAAGGTCGAGATCTCCGAACGCTGCCACTACCTCGTCGAGCTCGATGGTGTCTATGGCGAGCTTGGGCAAATCACCTTGGTGATCACGAATCACCTCCACCAATGTTCGATACAGGTCGACAGTCGAATGTGGGAGATACTCCAACACCGAACGCCACCCCGACTCCTTGCTGGCCAGCGAATAGGGTGCCAGGCCGGTGAACAAGAGGACACGACATACCTCGTCGAGTTCTCGGGCAAGATCAACCGCCTCTCCGATGTCGGAGTAGGCCCGACCGGTGACACCCTCGAGTACTGCCCGATCGTGGGCGACCTCGAGAACGAGATCGACAGAGTCGGTAGGACCGACCACGCCGATCATGGGTATCTGGCCACACATGGCCGAAGATGACAGGTGATTATGGCACCGATATCGGACATCCTTCTTCTTGCGATCGATTTAGACGGTTACGAAATCGGCCAGGTAATGGATAGACCGTATACGTGACGAAACCGTTCGGTCTGAATCTACCCCGGCTCGTGAGAAGTCGTCAAGCAACCAGAAGACCGAGGCCTACGCCCATTAGCTCAGGTTCTGGAGTCCTGAGCCTTCAACAAATGCAAGTAACCGGATCCTGCTCAAGGATTTATGACAACACGTCTCAAACATTTCCGGACATTCTGCTCAATGCGCTTGACGTCGCCTTTTGAGGGCGGGTATGGTCATTTCGGTCAACCCGTTGTGGGCGAGGCGGCTCGGTTACCCCGGGGACGGATGGCGTGAACTCGACAAAGGATGCAGCAAAATGAGGAACAGATTGCAATGGCTGGCATGTCTTCTCGCCGCGGTGATGGTCATCACGGCATGTGGAACCGCAGACGACGGGGGGACGGACGACACAGCCTCGGACACCACTGCGGCCGCAGCAGACCCAACCACAACGGTCGCCGAGGCGCCCGAGGAGGACACCACCACCACGGCCGAAGAGTCCGAAGAAGAGGCTACGACGACCTCCACGGCCTCCGAAACCGAGGAGAGCCCCACTACCACGGCGGGTGCTGAGGCGGAAGGCCCGGTGGGGGTAGATGGCCTTCCCGAGGATCTGCAGCGGCTGTACCTGGAGGTGGGCGAGACCCAGACCGCCCCTTCGGCATATACCGATTTTGAGTCCGTGGAGGGACCGTGGGAGGTCTGCTACTCGGAGTCCTTCGTTGGTAACCCGTGGCGTGTTTCCCTCGGTGACGAAATGGAGAGACTCGCCGCCGAGTACGAGGAAGCCGGCCTCGTGTCCGGTTTCACCACGTCGGTGTCCGAGAGCGACATCGCCCGGCAGAACCAGCAGATCCGCCAGTTCTCAGAACAGGACTGTGACATTATCTTCGCCGTCCCCGGATCAACAACCGGTCTCGACGAAGCCATTCAGGCCGCCTACGACAAGGGAATCCCGGTAGTGACCATCACGGGGTCCGAGAGCCCCCATGCCCAGGTCGTCGACTCCAACTATTTTGTGATGGGTGCCGAGCTCGCCACCTATATCAACGAGAACACCGATGGTGGTGTGATCCAGGTGAAGGGCATCGAGGGCGCCCCGGTTGCGGTCGCACAGAATGAGGGTGCTGCCTCGATCTGGGACGGAAGTGACGTCAACCTCGTTGCCGAGGTAAACGGCGACTGGACCGCCAGTGTCACCAAGCAGGCCGTGCTCAACGCCTTGGCCACCAACCCGGCCGAGGTGGCCGCGGTGTGGTCCACGGGTAGTGAGACTGCGGTGATCGCCCAGGCATTCGACGAGTCGGGACGTGATGCCCCGCTTATCAGCGGTTCGATCTCCGGTGACGCCCTCGGTTACTGGAACGAGAACCCTGACGGGTTCAACTTCTACGGTGTCGCCCTCATGCCCTCGTGGACGGCGCAGACTGCGTGGAACGTCGGAATGCGAATCATGGATGGGCAGAAGCCCCACCTGCAAACCATCATGGTCCCGATCCCAACCGTGACCCAGGATGACATGGCCGAGATGTACGAGGAGTGCATGACACCGGAGGCGACGAGTATCTTCCCGGTAGTTCCCAACAACCCGCTGCCACCCGAACTGATGGACGGCTACTTTGTTGGAAATGGTGTTGTCGGTCCATTCGATTACGCCAACACACCCAACCCGTGCGAAGCGGAGGAGTGACCACCGGAAGGAAAACCGCAACACGATGACCCGAGAGTGGACCGAGGCCGACAAAGTCGCGACGGTGAGTCTCGAAGGCATTCACAAGAGATTCGGGCGGACTACTGCCCTGGCTGGTGTGGACTTCTCATGTCGGCCAGGAGAGGTCCACTCTCTTCTCGGCGAGAACGGTTCCGGCAAGAGCACCCTGGTCAAGATCCTGGCGGGTGTGCTAACCCCCGACCAGGGTCGAGTCACGGTCGGTGAGGATGAGATCACCCGCTTCACGCCGCAGGTGGCCAAGACCCATCGCATCGCCACCGTTTTCCAAGAGGTTCTGGTGGCGCCAAATTGCTCGATCACAACGAATGTGCTTCTCGGTCAGCACCCATGGCTTCGGTGGCGACAGCCACGCCGGGAACGGCATGCCCGGGCCGAGCACCTGCTCAAGCGACTCACGGGCGTGTCACTCGACCCCCAGACCTTGGTCGAGGATCTAAGTCTGATGCGGCGTCATCAAGTGGCGGTGGCACGTGCCCTTGCTGCCGAACCCGACACGTTGGTCCTCGACGAGTCCACGGCCGCCCTCGATCTGGATGGTCGCGATCGGTTGTTCGAAGAGATCCGGGCCTTGGCCGACCGTGGCGGTATCGCCGTGTTCATCTCCCATCGTCTCGATGAGGTGATGGAGATCGCAGATCGGGTGACGGTCCTGCGCTCGGGTGAGGTTGTCGACACTTTGGCACGGGACCATTACGACATGGCGGAACTGTTGGAGCTGATGAGTGGCCCCGACGTGGCCCGAGCGGGTCTGTAGCCGTGCCTGAGCCGATCGCATCCATCACCGGTCTGAAACTACGGGCCGGTGCCGAACCCTTCGACATCAAGCTGGACCCGGGAAAGGTGGTGGGTCTAGCCGGTCTCGAGGGCCACGGTCAGGGACTCTTCCTCGAGGTGCTGGCCGGGATCTCCAGGGCCACGGAGGGATCCATTTCCGTGGACGGAAAAGTCCTGGATCGGGGCTTTCGTGACGTCGGTCGGGCCTACGACGCTGGGTTGGCCTATGTGCCGCGTGACCGCAAGGACGAGGGGCTCTTTCTCCAGTTGCCCGTCCTGATGAACTTCGGCCTCCCCACCTTGAGCCGGGTGTCGCGTGGGGGTGTGATTCAAAGACGCAAACTTGTGCAGAGATACGAGGAGTATGCCCGCGACCTCGGGATCACCGCCGCCGACGAGCAGGCCCCGATACGAATCCTGAGCGGCGGCAACCAACAGAAGGTCCTCCTGGCCCGATGGCTAGCCGCCGATCCCAAGATCCTTCTCCTCAACGATCCCTCTCGGGGAGTCGACCATGGCACCAAGCTGTCACTTCAGACGATCTACCGGCGTGTCGCTGACCGTGGGTCCTGTGTGGTCCTTCTATCAACCGAGATCGAGGAACTCCTCCTCACAGCCGACGAGACAATCGTCTTCCGTGAGTTCGGGGTGAGCCGTCACCTTGGCGCTGAGGAGATGACCCGCCAAAACATCCTCGCCGCCATGTTCGGAGCCGAAGTTGGCTGACCAACGGATTCCGGCCCTCGCCGACTTGCGGTCGCAGCGACCGGACCCAGCGGTGATTTTCGCTTTCTCACTCTTCGTCGTCCTCCTGGCGCTCAATCTTGCCACCAACCCGGCCACGTTCGGCACCGGGAATCTGGGGGCGACGATCGGACTAGCCGCACCGATGATCTTGGCGTCGATGGCGGTGACACCGGCGTTCCTAGTGGGAAATGGCGGCATCGACCTCTCGGTTGGCCCGCTAATGGGTCTCACCAATGCGGTCATCGTGATGGGTCTCGTCCAAAACGACATCACCTCGCCCCTGGTAGTGGTGCTGGTCGCCCTCGGGATCGGGGGAGTAGTGGGGCTGATCAATGGCTTGATCGTGTCCTATGTACGAATCCAGCCCATCGTTGCCACCTTGGGAACCTATCTGAGTCTGGCAGGGCTGACCATCGTGATCGCTCCCACCCCAGGAGGCAACGTTCCACCATGGCTATCGGACCTCGCCACAAGGAACTCAACATGGATCATCGTGGCGACGCTTCTGGTGTGGTTTCTGGTGGTCCGGAGTCGGCCCTTCTTCGACAACCTGATGGCAACGGCTGGGGACGAACGGGCCGCCTATACCAGTGGGGTAAACACGGCTCGTGTCCGTGTGGCCGCCTTCACCCTCAGCGGTATTCTCGGTGGTATCGCCGGGTTGGGACTCACCGCCGTCCTGGGGTCGGTCGACCCGACCTTGGGTCCACGATACACACTCACCGGTCTTGCCGCGGCTGCCCTCGGTGGGGTGAGCGTGGCAGGGGGCAGGGGAGGCATGTCCCGGGCGGTGCTCGGCGGTCTCATCCTCTTCCTTCTCGAGAACCTGCTCACCTATGTCAGGGTGTCCTCGTTCCTGTTACAGGTGGTGTTCGGTCTGGTCCTGGTGGTGGCCGTCAGCGCCAATGGCTTGTTCAGTCGGCGGAATAAGGCCGCCGAGGAGGCGATATGAGCGCCTTTCGACGGCCACTCTCCGCCATCCACCCCTTTGTGTGGAGTTTTCTCCTCCTGTTAGGTATCTATCTGCTGGGTATGGTGTTCATCGACGGGTTTGGTGGTCTGCGAACGGTGCAAGCGATGCTGTTGCTGGGGACGTTCCTCGGTATTGCGTCGGCGGGTCAGACGGTGGTGATTCTCGCCCAGGGGATCGATCTCTCCGTCCCCTTCGTGATCGGGGCGGCCAATGTCGTCGTTGCCCAACTCTACGGCGGGGGCATGCCGTTCTGGCTGGCTGCGTTTATCGCATTGACGGGTGCCGGAGTACTCGGTGTCGTCCAGGCAGCGGTGAGCTCGTGGTTCTCGGTGCATCCTTTACTCATCACCTTCGGGTTCGGGACCGCCCTCCTCGGTGTGGTCCAGTTCTGGACGGGCGGTCTGCCCTCCGGTGACGTACCTGACTGGTTGAGCAGCTTTGTCTCCATCGGGAGCCAGCTCGGCCCCATACCGGTCTCACCCGTGGTAGCGGTCTGGGTGGTCCTCGCAATCGCCATTGTCTTTGTGCTGAAGAGGACAGGGTTGGGGTGGCGGATCTACGCCTTTGGCTCCAACCCCCGCTCCGCCGAGCTTGCCCTGGTAAAGCCCTTGCGGGTGTGGGCTTACGCCTTCGGATTCTCGGGCGTGCTCTCGGCGTTGGCCGGCATTCTCCTCCTCGGATTCACCGGGAGCGCATTCGCCCAGGTCGGTGATCCGTATCTCTTTCTCGCCATCGCCGCGGTGGTCGTCGGCGGCACCGCCATCACCGGGGGGCGAGGCGGTTATATCGGCACTGTCATCGGTGCCCTCGTCCTCACCGTTCTCGACCTGGTTTTCGTCGGGTTCGGTCTCTCCGGGGCCATGAAGCAAGTTCTGCTCGGTGTCATCCTCCTCGTCCTCGTGAGTGTCTACGGCCGGGAGGGCCACGTCTCGACGCGAGTGTGAGATCTTGGCAGGGAAGCCCGATGTCGGGACCATTCGCTACCCTGCTCCCCGTGGAAGGTGACCTAACCGACGATCTGCGTCGTTATCTGCAGCAGTCTCGTGATTCCATCCTGCATTCCCTAGGCGGATTGCCGGAGTACGAGGTTCGCCGACCGGTCATGCCGAGTGGCACGAACTTGTTGGGGTTGGTGAAGCATCTGGTCGGGGTCGAGACCAGCTATCTCGGTGATTGTGTGGGACGACCGGCGCCGATAACAATCCCGTGGGTCGACGATGGGTCGATCTGGGACGGGGCCGACATGTGGGCGACTGCCGGAGAATCACGTGACTACATCATCGGGCTCTATAGGTCAGCCGCAGAGCATTCCGACACCTCGATCATCGAGATCCCACTCGATACACCGGCGCATGTGGAGTGGTGGCCCAAAGAGAGGCGCAACACGACCTTTGGCCACTTGCTCATTCGAGTGGTAGCCGAGACTGCACAGCATGCTGGTCATGCCGACATCGTACGAGAAACCATCGATGGCCGTGGCGGCCGCGACCACGACGAGTTGGGTGACAAGTCATGGTGGGCCAAATACGTGGAGCGGATACAAGCGGCGGCGGACGTACATCGGTGACACCACGCGCTGAAGGGCGGTCTAGTGTCCTGTCCGGCTGATCATGCATGTATTTCAACGGCCCTTTTCACCCCTGGCTGCGTCCTCCGCCTCGACGAACCTCCAGTGCGCCTTCGTTGTGCGTCCTTGCCAGGAGCGAAAATTGCTCGCCGAAATACCAAGCGAACCAACCGGACAGAACACTAGCCGTCTCCGCTGGGTGTCTTGTCGGTTATCTCGTCGTAGGCCACCTGCTCCGGTGGCGAGGCGGGGGTGTAGATGAGCCTGATGACACCGGTGGGATACACCTCCGATGCCAGTAGCTCGAGGTGGTAGGGGGTGTCGCCCTCATCGAACAGACGCTCGCCCTTCCGTGCTGCCACTGGGTGTACGAGGAGGCGTAGCTCGTCGATCAGCCCGGCGGCAAGGAGCTGCTGGACGACGGAAATGGAACCGGGGATGCCGATGCCCCGGATGCCGGGCTCGGCCTTTAGCTCGGTAACGGCATCGACCAGGTCGCCTCCGAGAAGCTCGGAGTTGCGCCACGTGAAATCGAGATCCTGACGCGATACGACGATCTTGCGTCGATCGCCGAGAGCCTTGGCGAACGGGGCGTCCTCGCCACCGGCTGTTTCCCGGTCCGGCCATGCACCGGCGAAGCTGTCGTAGGTGACGCGGCCGATGAGGATCACGTCAGTGGCCTGGTAATCCTCGTCGACGGCGCGACCCATGTTGTCGTCGAAGTATGGGAAGTGCCAGTCCGGGTCGATCTCGGCAACGCCGTCGGCGGAGATGAAGAGAGTGGAGATGAGCTTCGCCATAGCAGGGGACCTTTCGTTGTTGTCTTTGCCTGAATAGACCGGCTTCTGGGCGAAAACTCATCGGTGCCGCCGACCCGAATCGGTTGGTCCTTCCGTCGGGTAGCGTAGGGGCCATGTTCAAGATGATCCTCAATCTGATCTGGCTCATTTTCGCCGGGGTGGAGTTGGCCCTCGGCTACGTCTTGGGCGGGGTGATCATGATGATCACGATCGTCGGGATCCCCTTCGGGATACAGGCCTTCAAGCTCGCCGGGTTCACGTTGTGGCCGTTCGGTCGGGCCGTCATCCCCGCTCCCGACCGAAGCGGGGTTGTCTCCGGTTTAGGCAACATTCTCTGGCTTGTGCTGGTCGGTTGGTGGTTGGCAGCTGCACACTTCATATTCGGGATCATGCTCTGTCTGACGATCATTGGCATTCCGATGGGCATCGCATCATTCAAGATGTCGGGTCTCGCCCTGGTCCCGTTCGGAAAGACAATCGTCGACCGGTCTACCCTGAGCCAGCTCCCCGACGACGCCCACACGGTGGGGTCCTAGGTTCTCCTGGGTGGGAAGCGAACTCACACTCCGACGGCTGAACCGAGCCACCCTCGACCGTCAGGGACTGCTCGACCGTCACCGGGGAACTATCCCGGAGGTGATAAGCGGTCTCGCCGGATTGCAGGCTCAGCATGCCAACTCGCCCTACGTGGCACT
>WHTL01000344.1 GCA_009377735.1 Acidimicrobiia bacterium | reverse complement strand
CCTGCTCTCGCCGAGTCGGTGGCGTACGCCCTGGAGATGGAGGGCTTCACCGTTGAGACGACCGCCGACGGTCTCGACGGGACGGCCATAGTTCGACGCCATCGCCCGGCTCTGGTGCTCCTCGATCTGATGTTGCCCGGGTTATCGGGTCTCGATGTTTGCCGTCAGATCAGACGGGACTCCGATGTGCCCATCATCATGCTGACGGCGAGGGACTCGGAGGCCGACAAGGTTGCCGGGCTGGAGTTAGGCGCCGATGACTATGTGACGAAGCCCTTCTCCATGCGGGAGCTAGTGGCCCGGGTCCGATCACAGGTGAGACGCAGCAGCCGGTCGGGCCAGTACGCCGACACCAACGAAGTGCTCCGCGGGGGTAACATCACCCTTGATCTCGACGCCCATGAGGTCACAGTCGACGGTGGCGTGGTCGATCTTCGACCCAAGGAGTTTGAACTGTTGGAGGCACTGATGCGGCGCAGTAACCGGCTCTCCGCCCGCGAAAACCTCATAGACGAGGTTTGGGGCTCCTCGTACTTTGGCGACACCAAGACCCTGGACGTCCATATCAAGCGACTACGGCATAAGTTGGAGACGGATCCTTCGAATCCGGTGCAGATCGTCACCATACGCGGCCTCGGATACAAGTTCGTGGATGAGCCGTCGTCCTAAGCGTCACCACCGGCTCGCAACCCGTCTTCTCGTCGCCTATGCCATCACCTTCCTGCTGCTTATGGTCCTGGTCGGCTTTGTTGGCAATCAGATCGCACGCGATGCCCTAAGCGGCCAACTGATCGACGGACTGGAACGACAAGCAACATCGTTGTCACGTCTGATTCCCGATGATGATGTGCAGGAGTGGGTCGAAACCGTGACGGCGGACGACAAAATCCGGTTGACAGTCGTGGCCACCGACGGGGATGTCGTTGCCGACTCCAGGGCGGATCCCGCCCAGATGGAGAATCACGCCGACCGCCCCGAGATTTTTGAAGCCCTTAACGATGGTGTAGGAGACGACACCAGGGATTCGGATACGACTGGCTTCTCCCAGACGTATGTGGCGGTACCGACCTCGGATGGGGCGTTGCGAGTGTCGGTCGCGGAGAGTGCGCTCGAGGCGACCCTGACCCAGTTCCGCACCAGGATGCTGCTAGTGATGGGCATCTCCGGTCTGGTAGGTATCACCGCCGTTGCCCTGGTGACCAGATATCTGAGTGGTCCGCTCCGTCAGCTGTCAGATACGGCGACAGCAATCGCTGCGGGGGATCTCGACCGCGAGCCTCCGATGTCATCAATAGTCGAAGTGGACCAGGTTGGGAAGGCCCTGGCGGCGATGAAGCATGAGTTGGCGTCGCGACTCGACAGCGTCGAGGCCGAGCGCAGAATGCTGGACGACCTGTTCGATGCCCTGCCTCTGGGAACACTGCTCATCTCGGGCGATGATGTCGTGTACTCCAATTCGACATTGCGGGACTCTATCGCCACCGTTCCACAACGGCTCAAGGATGTCACGCCTCACCGGATCCAGAGCCTGGTGCATGAAGCTCGGATCAATGGCGTCATGGTCAGGTCTGACCTGGAGACCGGCGTCCCGGAGAGAATCCTGCATGTGGTGGCGACGCCGGTCACAGGATCGGGCCAGGTACTCGTAGTAGTGGAGGATGTCACCCAGAAGCGAAGGGTCGACGCCATGCGTCGGGATTTTGTGGCCAATGCCTCCCATGAGCTCAAGACACCCGTAGCCTCCATACTTGCCTCCCTCGACGCCGTCCGCATTGCATCTACCCGGAGTCCCGAGCGAGTGGAGCACTTCACCGATCTGATCGAGCGATCCGCCCAGCATCTCTCGCGTATCGTCTCGGATCTGCTCGACCTGTCGAGACTCGAGAGCACGGACCCTGAGCAAGACCAGGTGGCCTTGGATCGAATCATCAATGAAGAGGCGAATCGTGCCAGGGATGCCGCCGGTGAGCGTGGGGTCGTAATCGATGTCGAAGTAGAGCCCATCGAGGTGATAGGAAGCGAGCCCGACCTACGCCTGGCCGTTCGAAACCTCATTGACAATGCCATTCGCTATACCGAATCCGGCGGCTCGGTGAGCGTTACCGGGGGGCATGGAGCCGGCAAGGTGGTGATCTCGGTGGCTGATACAGGCACCGGAATCGCGCAGCGTCATCTCCATCGCATCTTTGAGCGCTTCTACCGCGTCGACGAGTCCCGTAACGCTGCCATTAGGGGCACCGGCCTCGGACTCGCAATCGTCCGTCATGTGGTTGAAGCACACGGTGGAAGAGTGGAGGTCGACTCCGAACTGGGAGTTGGCTCCGTCTTCCGAATGATCTTGTAGGGCTACCAGATTTGCTAGGGGCAACTCCGCCAGCCGACCTCGTAGGGTTCTCCTATGGATCCCCGGACGGAGTACGATCACGTCTGTGAATGACTTCCCGGGCGAGAACCAGTGGCCACTCCTCGACGGCATTTCGGGACCCGCCGATCTCCGTGATCTAGACCTTCCCCAACTGGAAGCTCTATCGGGGGAGATTCGGTCATTCATCCTGCAGAAGGTGTCCCGTACCGGCGGCCATCTCTCTCCCAACCTTGGGGTCGTTGAGCTCACCCTGGCCCTACATCGTGTGTTCGAGTCGCCTCGTGATCGGATCATATGGGACGTGGGCCATCAGGCGTACGTCCACAAGTTGGTCACGGGCAGGGCAGACCGTTTTGACGAGCTTCGGCGCTACCAGGGGCTCTCCGGTTATCCGTCGCGGGAGGAGAGCCCCCACGATCTGGTTGAGAACAGCCACGCTTCCACTTCCTTGAGTTACGCACTGGGACACAGCCTCGCCGGGGTGGAAGGTTGGACGGTTGCTGTGATCGGTGATGGCGCCCTCACCGGTGGCATGGCCTATGAGGCTCTCAATCACATCGCCGTGGAGCGGCCCTCGCGTCTCATCATCGTCCTCAACGACAACGGCCGGTCCTATGCCCCGACGGTGGGTGGACTGGCGCGTGTAGCTGGACTCGCCCATTACAGATTCGATCCGCGGTACGAATGGGCCAAGAGGGCCGGTCGCAAGATCGTTAGGAATGTGGCCGGGGAGACCGCCGAGGAGATGGGGAACCGCGTCAAGGACGCGGTAAAACAGCTGCTGGAGCCATCGACCGTGTTCGACATTCTCGGGCTCAAGTACTCCGGTCGGATCGATGGTCACGATCTGGCACTCCTGGAGGAGACCTTCAACCGAGCCAAGGAGTATGACGAGCCGGTGATCGTCCATGTCGCCACGGAGAAGGGGAGGGGCTACCGCCCGGCCATCGATGACTCCGTCGATCGTCTGCATGGTGTCGGCCGCTTCGATGTCAGTACCGGCAGGGCACATCACTCCGAGCTCACCCTGACCCAGGTCGCAGGTGAGGCTGTCGCCGCCGCCGTTGACCGTGACCCCGACCTCGTTGCACTCTCCGCCGCGATGGTCTCCTCAACCGGTTTGGCGGTCATGGCCGAGCGACATCCCGATCGGGTGCTCGATACCGGGATCGCCGAACAACACACCGTTACCCTTGCTGCTGGTCTGGCGATGGCTGGTAAAAAACCCGTTGTCTCGATCTACTCCACCTTTCTGCAGCGTGCCTTCGACCAGCTGATCAGCGATGTTGGTCTCCATGGGTTGAATGTGACGTTCCTGCTTGATCGGGCCGGGATTACCGGGCCAGACGGTCCCTCCCATCATGGGGTGTTCGATCTCTCATACCTGCGCATGATCCCCGGTCTGATAGTGGGGGCACCTGCGGATGCCGGCGACCTCTGCGGGATGCTCACCACCGCTCTCAATCACGATGGGCCCGTTGCTATTCGATATCCCAAGGGGGCGGCCTCGGGAATCCCCGAGTTGCCGGCCAAGCCAATTCCGGTTGGTAACTGGGAGGTCCGCTCCGAGGGAGACGATGTCCTGCTCCTTGCCAACGGCCCTATGGTCGAGATCGCCGAAAAGGCAGCTGCTTCGCTGGAGCAGCGCGGACACTCCTGTGGCGTCGTCAACGCACGCTGGGTAAAGCCCCACGACGATCGTCTCCATGAATGGGTGG
>WHTL01000230.1 GCA_009377735.1 Acidimicrobiia bacterium | reverse complement strand
GGGCCTCCTCCTCGAGAACCTGGGTCGCGATCTCTACCAGGCTCCTCACCTCCTCATCCCCGGATTCTTCCTGGCAGCCCTGGTCTACGCCCTGGTCCTCCTAGGCGACGTCTACCAAAGTTCAGTCCCCCAAGGCTGATACTTTTCCCCACCTTCTAATTGTTCCCCTCCTTCAGGAGGGGCAAGAGGGGCACACCAGCCTCGGTAGTCGCGACCCGATCGAATCGCGGACGTACCCCCCTCGACGCGACGGCTGCCCGTCCGCACACGTCTCGTTCAACCCGACCCACCGGCGGTGACCATTTGGGATGTATGAGGCGCGTAACAGACAACAACCACTCCGTGATTTGGCTCCTGTCATGACCGTCGCCGAGAAGTCCGACGACCTTCTCGTCTTTGGGTCACCGAGGACGGAGAGGGAAGAGGACACCAGCACCCCACACGCGACACCGGCGGCTTCGGTTTCTTATGAGAAGGAAGACGGGGAGCGCTATCTGCATCGTCCCGCCCGGCTTCCCGTCACCCTGGCACCCCAGACCGAGCTGAGTTTGAGTGATCCTCCCACCGACTCCGACCCCGAGGATCAGCCCTCGGTTTGGCAGTCCGTCCTCCCGGCACTGGGGAGCTTTGGGATCGTCGGCTTCGCTCTCATGTCGGGACGGATGATGTATCTGTACTTTGCGATAGGGATGGCGTCGCTGATGATGCTGAGCAGTATTTCGGTGCGGATCGTTCAGAAGAGGAAGACCAGAAAGAAGGAGGCTCGCCAGGGCATTCGCTACGACGATTACCTGGAGAGGATCCGCCGGGATCTTGTTATCGCCGGTGCGGAGCAGCGAGGGCGCGCTGAGTTTCTATATCCCGATGTAACGGGACTCTGGGACGTGGTGTGCGAAGGCACCAGGCTCTGGGAGCGTCGTCTGATAGATGAGGACTTCCTCACGGTGCGGCTCGGCACCGGCGCCATGCCCGCAGCGACCCGACCCGTTCTCGAGATCACTGACACCCCCATGACAGAGTTCGAGCCGGATCGGCTAGCGGCGGCCGAAGCGCTGGTGGCAGGTCATCTCACCGTCCCATCCATGCCCATGACAGCCGATCTCAAGGGGATTGGCTCACTTGGTGTCGTTGCGCCAGATGGGGTCCGTCGAACGATGGCACGTTCCCTGATCTCACAGCTCGCGGTCTTCCGCTCCCCGATGGATCTTCGCTTTATCGTATGGGGCGACGAACCGAAGGAGTGGGAGTGGCTCAAGTGGTTTCCTCACCTCCGTGGTGGTGGCGACCGTCCCGCGGCCACCATTGCCACCAGCACGAGCGACCTGGCGGTGCTCCTCGAGCAAACGGCCGTGGCCAGACTGAACCGGGTCGACGACAACAGCTCCGACGGTTCGTTCTCCATGGGTTCGAAGAGAGTCCGGTTTCCACAGTTGGTCGTGGTGATCGACGGCTACAACCCTGCCGACGAGATCGACGGGTTGGACGAGGTGATCGAGCGGGCTACCGAGGTCGATGTGTTCGTCATCTGTCTCGTTGACCGACCCACCCGTCTTCCGTCCTGGTTGGGCGCCCGCCTCAATTACGGAGAGCACGGGCGCTGGACCTACCGGCCCAACGAGGGACCACCCCTCACCGGGATCAACACCGATGAGGCGCCTATGCCGGCCGTGGAGCAGATCGCCCGGACGTTGGCACCGTTCCGACTCCGACAGGATGCGGGCGATGTTGCGCTCTCCGACGCCCAGGGCATTCTCGACCTTCATGGGATCATCAGCCGATCCGAGGTCGACCCCAAGGTCTTGTGGTCAGGGAGGCCGCGGAACGATCAACTCAGTGCACCAGTCGGCATCGCCGGTAGCAAGTATGTCTCGGTCGATATCAAGGAGTCAGCCGAGGATGGGATGGGACCTCACGGTCTCCTGGTGGGGGCGACCGGGTCCGGAAAGTCGGAGCTTCTGAGGACTCTGGTGCTGGGGCTCGCCATGAAGGAGCCACCAGAGCTCCTCTCGATGCTCCTCGTGGACTTCAAGGGCGGTGCTACCTTCGCCGGACTCGAGAATCTGCCCCATACGGCCGGCATGATCACGAACCTGGAGAACGATGAGACCCTGATCCAAAGAATGCGTGAGGCGATGTTCGGGGAGCTGGAGAGAAGACAACGTCAGCTCCGGATGTATGGGGGGTTCGACAAGATATCGGAATACCAGCAGGCAGCCCTCAAGGACCCGGAGATGGAGCCTCTCCCTACCCTGACGGTGGTCATCGACGAGTTCGGAGAGCTCATGGAAGCGGAGCCCGAATTCCTCGACCTTTTCATGTCCATCGGGCGAGTCGGTCGGTCATTGGGTGTCCATCTTCTTCTATGCAGCCAGAAGCTCGACTCGGGTCGGGCCACGAAACTGCTTGGGCACCTCCGCTACCGCTTGTGCCTCCGGACGTTTACCGCCGAGGAGTCTCGGTCCATCATGGGGGGCAAAGACGCCTACGAGCTGCCCCCAGTCCCCGGTTTGGGGTTCCTCGTCGTCGACGGGGAGAAGCACCAATTCCGTGCCGCCCTCGCCAACCGTCCCTATCGGGAGACGAGCGATGTGACGGTCGCCGACGGTGTCACCATCTCGGAGTTTGACCGGGGCGGTGGGGCGATAACCCTCCCAACCCGGGACGAGTCTCCCGACGATGATGACCCAGTCACCGAGATGGATGTGATCATCGAGGCGATCGCGGCGGAGTTCCATCGCCAGACCCGCCAGGTCTGGCAGGAGCCCCTGCCCCGGGCACTCTCCATGGAATTAGTGGAACAGGACAAAGAGAGTGGCAAGGTCCAGGCGGGCGACGAGGGCTGGTTGCGAGCCAAGGTGGGTGTGGTCGACCGACCCCGCACACAGCAGGTTCAGGACCTCTTCATCAACTTCGGGGGCACCACGGGCCATTGGGCCGTCGGCGGTTCGTCGCGTACCGGAAAGTCGACGGTGCTCCAGACTCTGATCTCCTCGATGTCGCGCAGTCACAGCCCCGAGGATGTCCAGTTCTATTGCCTGGACCATGGTGGCGGAGGTCTCTTTGAACTGGTCGATCTTCCCCACGTCGGTGCTGTTTTCGGCCGTGGCCACGACGAGGAGACCAAACGTCTTCTGGGAATGGTGGAACGGCTCATCGAGCGGCGCTCCGAAATGTTCAGGGAGAACTCGATCGCATCGATGGAGCAATTCCACAAGGCGCGCAAGGCGGGGAAGGTGGACGACGGCTTCGGAGAGGTGTTCGTTGTCATTGACAACTGGGGCTCTCTCATGGGTGAGATGGGCTACGACGCCAAGGACCACATCCTCGAGCTCATCAACGGTGGTCTCCATTACGGGATCCATTTCGTAACCACCGCCAACAGGTGGGCGGACCTGGGGTCGAAAGCGAGAGAGGCATTCGGCGGCCGCCTCGAGCTCCGGCTCAACGACCCCATGGACTCCGAGCTCGACCGCAAGCTCGCCAAAGTCATCCCCGATGATGTACCCGGTAGAGCCCTCGCCAAGGGTGGTGAGATGTGCCAGGTGGCGCTGCCACGTCTCGATGGCTCCGCCGAGATCACAGGGCTCCCGGAGGCCGTTGCCGAGGTAGTCAGCACCGTTGGCGACCGATGGACAGATACGCAACCGGCAGAGCCCGTCAGGGCACTGCCCACCGAGATATATCGGGCTGACCTTCCTGAATACGACGGCGACGGGGTGGTCCTCGGTATCGAGGAGCACGGTCACAGCCCGTTTACATTCGATCTCCTCAGCGGTGGCGAGTCCCACTTCATCGCCCTTGGTGGTGTCGAAACGGGCAAGACCAACCTGTTGCGCACCTGGATCGAGGAGATGACAACGAGGTATACCCCAGATGAGGTTCGTATCGGCCTGATTGACAACCGAAGAAGCTTGGAGTCGAGCCTCCCCGAGAGCCATAGCGTCGGCGTAGCCGTCGGTCCCGATGCTATATCCGAGATGGTCAACACTTTCGCGACGGAGATGGAATTCCGGGCCAAGGCGATCCGCGACAAAGGGTGGACCGGACCCCGTCTGGTGCTCGTCATAGACGACCATGACATGGTGGGAAGCGGATTCGCCAATCCACTCGAGCCTCTCATGGAGTCGTTGCCGATGGCTCAGGAGCTCGGTTTGCACGTCGTCGTTACCCGACGCATGGCCGGAGCATCCCGAGCGATGTTCCAGCATTTCCTACAGCGGCTGGTCGAGGTTGGAGCACCGATCCTGTTGATGTCCGGTCAGCGGTCAGAGGGCCCCGTTGCCCACGGGCACCGACCAGAGAAGTTGCCCCCCGGTCGTGGCCGACTGATCACTCGCAAGGGAGAGACAATGGTTCAGACCTCCATCCACCAGGACACGCCATGAAGCCCGTGGTGGTGACGGTGGTCGGGCCCAGCGCCCGCAGGGATCTCTCCTTGCCCGCCGATGTGGCGGTGGGGAATGTGCTCTCGACCCTGATCCAGCTGACGGGAGGTGGGGGAGAGACGAGCGATTGGAGGCTAGCCGATGCTGGGGGGCGCGTCTTGCAAATGGAAGAAACCTTTGCCTCTGCCGGAGTCGGTGACGGTGCGGTGGTGGTCCTCGATCGGCGGCGGATGGCACCCGGCCACGCCGTCGACGGTCCATCGCTCGACGCTCAGTCGGATGGACTCGACCCCACGGCACGCACTAGGCGTCTCCTCCCGAACGAACCTAGATGGCGACATCGCCTTGGCGAGGCAGTTGGCGCCCTCTTCTCAGTTGGGGAGGGCATCCGCCCCGGACCGTTGACACGACTGAGAAGACAATGGCGCGACTCCGCCCCCGAAATGACCCTCGCCAGGGCCGCCTCGGAGATGGCGAAAGGCAGAGCGCTGCGAATCGGCGTGGTGTCGGCGGGTTCCGGGGCGGGGGCGACCCTGGTGACCAGGCTCCTAGCCTCACGGCTCGCCGACACCGGTCATGGTCGGACTGTGGCGGTCGACACCGACCATGTGAGTGCCGCCCTCAGTCGTGGTGCAACATCACCGAAACCGCTCCATCTGAGTGAGGTTGGGAACCTTCTTCGTGGACCCGCCCTCAGCTATAGCGACGTCGAACGGCGAATCGCTCGTGACGATCTGGGTGTTGGTGTCGTCGTGAGCACCCCGGGGGGAGTTCCCATCGATCCCGCAGGTCTGGGCGATGCCATCGACGGGCTTTCAAGACACTGCGGTGTGATGGTGGTGGACGCCGGCAGGGTGGGGTCAGCAACGGCCCAGACCGTACTCGCCCATGTTGATCTCACCGTCCTGGTGACAACGATCGACGAGGACGAGGCGATCATCGCCCGTGCCGCCGGTGCCACCTTGTCTGCAGGCCGACCTGTGGTGACGGTGGTCAACCGGTGTTCCCGCTCCGAGGTACCCGAGGAGATCTCATCTCTGCTGGGGCATTCATCGGCGATACTCACCCTCCCATCCGACGTCAAGGCGGCTGGACTCTTGGATCACGGCCACCTTCGCTGGTTGGAAACCAACAGGAGGTGGCGGATACATTTCCTCCGGTTGGCAGCCGTGATCACGGCAAGGCTCGATCCTGCCTTCAACGGAGGGGAACGGTGAGGGACTCTTCGAGGAGCACGCTCCCCTCACGATCACCTTCTGTCCAGGACAGCCTCATTGAGACTGAGAGCTCCAGGTTCTTCATGTCGCTCGGTGGCTGGAAGACCATGATCACCCCTTCGTACTCCTCGGACTCGATGGTCGTCTGCTGCACCTCGGTGTTCCCCGATGTCAGCATGGCATCGAATCCGTAGCTCACCTCGACCGACTGGGGGGCTGTACTCGGGCGGAAGGATATGGCGGAGTCGGGGATGGGAAGGACAACCATGTCACTGCCTTCAGGTGCCCACTGGTCGTAGGTAGCCACGACTTCAGCGGCGTCCTGGGGAAGCATCGGGGCTGCCAGCGCCACATTTGACACCCTCACCGCCATGGGAATGTCGAGAGTTCCTTCGTAGACGACCTCCTTGCGGTTCTCGCATTGGTCGTCACCGGAGAACTCGTCGACGCAGAGGCTCACCGGCTCGAACCTACCGGTGAGGGGCTGTTCCATCGCATACTCCTTGGGAGCCATCGCCCCGTTCTGCACCTGTCCGTTTCGCAGATTCAACCGTTGTTCCCGGCTCCCATCGGAAACCACGAGGTGCGGCTCGGATTCGACAGGAACAACCATCGCCATCACGGTGCCCGGCTCGGGCATGCCGAAGGTGCGCGGTTCTTGGTCGGCCATCTCAATTCGGGAAACAAGACTGCCGGGGTTCCCTGAAGCCTCCAACTGGACGAAGAGAAACTCGGCGCCGTCGGGTGCTACCCGTGGCTCGCCATCGAGTCGGTATCCCTCAG
>WHTL01000047.1 GCA_009377735.1 Acidimicrobiia bacterium | reverse complement strand
CGCCGGAGATTCGGCTGCGCCGTCGAACCTGCCATTCCGGATGAGCTGCCAGGCCGCCGGTCCCCTGGGTGCGCACGCCGCAGATACCGTCCTCAACCGGATTGGCGGTGAGCCAGCTGCGCCCGTCTCAATAGGCTTCCTCGGCCAGTGCATCAGCCTGGGTCGTGGAGGGGGCATCTTCCAGTTCTCCCGCAGGGATGACACCGCCATCAGCTTCTACCTCGGCAGCGGCAAACTTGGTGCGAAGATCAAGGAGTTCGTCTGCTGGGGCACCGTCAAGCAGCTGATGTACGAGGCGAACAAGCCTGGCTGGTTCTCCATGCCCGCCTGGGCAACAGATCGGAAGCGTCAACAGTTGCTCCAGGCAAAGCGGGACGCGCCCGATCTCCACCGCACGGAGATCGCCTACTCGTCACCAGGAGGGACTTCATGAACCTCGCACTTTGGATCGCAACGGGACTGCTGGCTCTTGTCGCCCTCGCTGGAGGCATCAGCAAGACATTCATACCCAAGGAGAAGCTCGGCGAACACAACGGCGGTAAGTGGACCAGGAGCGCCAGCGTCGGCTTCGTCAAGACCCTTGGTGTCCTCGAGCTCCTGGCCGTAGTCGGCCTGATCCTGCCTGCCCTGCTCGACATGGCGACGGTCATGGTCCCGATAACTGCGGTCTGCTGGGTTCTACTCATGGTGGGCGCCATGGTCACCCATGGCCGCCTCGGGCAGATCAAGCTGGTGATGTTGAACTCGGTCTACCTAGTGCTCGCCGTCTTCATCGCATGGGGCCGCTTCGGCCCCGAGCCTTTCTCGTGATGACGACGAAGCCCACCCTCCGAACCCATAGGATCTGGACCGGGCCATGCTGTGCATATACGGCCGAGCGAAGGAAAGGGGTCAGTAGATGAGCGACGAGACCACTGATCCAGCGACCGAGATTTTCGTTACCCACCGCAACCTCCTCTTTACCGTCGCATATGAGATGCTCGGATCGGCAGCCGACGCCGAAGACGTCCTCCAGGAAACCTGGCTGCGATGGGTCAAGGTCGACTTGGAGCAAGTGCGCGAGAAGCGTGCCTACCTGGTCCGGATCACAACCCGGCAGTCGCTCAACAGGCTACGCACGATGAAGCGCCGCAGAGAGGCATATGTCGGTCCCTGGTTGCCCGAGCCACTGCTCACCGCACCAGATGTCGCCGAGAACGTCGAACTCGCAGAGAGTGTGTCGATGGCGGTAATGCTCGTCCTGGAGACATTGTCACCGACCCAGCGTGCCGTTTTCGTCCTGCGCGAGGTCTTCGATGTCAGCTACGACGAGATAGCGGCCGCCGTCGACAAGACGCCGAGCGCAGTGCGCCAGATCGCCCACCGCGCCCGGCAGCACGTGGAGGATCGCCGCCCCCGTGAGGTAGTTTCTGAAAGGGAGACTCGGGAAGCCCTGGAGTCCTTCCAACATGCTCTCGAAAGCGGAGACCTGCAAGGCCTCCTCGACGTACTCGCACCTGAGGTCGTGCTGGTGGGCGATGGTGGTGGGGTGAAGCAGGCTGCGTTGCGGCCGATCACCGGCGCCGAGAGGGTTGTCCGCACAATCACCGGCGGTCTTGGAAGAGACGAAGGCACCTTTACGGCCAGGCCCACAGTCATCAACGGCAATCCTGCTCTCTTGGTACGCCGAGACAACGAGATTGACGGCGTGATGGCAATCCGTGTCGAGGACACCCGGGTCACCGGCATCTATTACGTCCGAAACCCCGAGAAGCTCTCCCGAATCGAATCCGAGACCCGGCTCACGCTGGATTGAGTTCAGTACCCTCCCGTTAACAATTCCACCGCTGATCACCCCATCAGGTGCCGGCACAACAGAGCGAGCCAAGTCCAGCCGGGAATGATCATCAGGCGCTGGATCAGGCCGGCCTGTGGAGAGTCGGCTTCCCAGGCGCTGCCGAAAGCGATGAGAGCGCACCAGGACGACGGCCGCAGAGAAAGAGCCCACCACCACGACTCGAGCAGAAGACCACATTCTTCTCTTGACAGGTGACCGACATCTGACTTATATAAGTAAGAACTTATGTAAGGAGTGATATGACCCTCCATCCCGAGATCATGGCCGAGCTGGCGACCCGCGAGGTCCACACCGGCTCACGTGACGGGCTGCCGACGAAGATCGCCGTCGCCAGCCGAACCTACTCCACCGAACAGACGGATCTCTGGGACGCCGTCACCAACAGCGAGCGCATCCCACGTTGGTTCCTGCCGGTCAGCGGAGACCTCAAGGTCGGTGGGCGTTATCAGCTCGAAGGAAACGCTGGTGGCGTGATCGAACCTGTGAGGAACCTGAGCGGTTCGCAGTGACCTGGGAGTACGGCGGCCGGATGTCCTGGCTGAACGTCGATCTCAACCCGGCACAAGACGGTACAACCCTGGTGTTGGCACATGAGGCGCCCATCGATGAAGAGGCTCTCGTCTTCTGGGAGCAGTACGGCCCGGGCGCCACCGGTGTCGGCTGGGACCTCGGTCTGCTCGGTCTGGGGTTGTACCTCGACGGCGACGCACCCTTGAACTCAGGCCCTACCGACGACTGGGCGACAACCCCCGACGGCATCGTGTTCGTACGACGGGCCGCCACTGGTTGGGCCGACGCCGCGATCGCCGACGGCATTGAGCCCGGCCCAGCCCACGAGGCAGCGGAGCGCACCATCACCTTCTTCACGGTCCCCTTCGACGAGAGTCAACCCGGCTCGTAGTGGACCGGATCTTCGCTGCATTGGGCGACCCTGTACGCCGTCACATCCTTCAGGTGCTGTCGGTCGATGAGCATCCGGTTGGCGCCGTGGTCGAATCGCTGCACGCCAAGACACCGATCTCCCAGCCAGCCGTCTCCCAACATCTGAAGGTGCTGCGCGATGCTGGTCTGGTCACGGCGAGGTCCGAAGGCACGAGACGACTCCACTCCCTCGACCCGGCAGGAATCGACACTGCACGCGCCTGGCTCACCGCCCTCACTGATCGAGCGGCGCATTTCGAACAGCCACTCGACGCACTCGAAACCGAGATCGCTCGTGGCCGACGGGCCCATCATCAGCCAGCCGAACCAGCAACCGAGAAGACCGGCACAGAGGACAAGCGTCTCGCGTGACCTATCCCGGAACCCAGGGTTCGTGGGTCCGCTCAGCGACGCTACCAGCCCAAACTTCGGGGCTCGGGTGGTGGCGCTGCCCCTAGCCCTGCTCACGATTTGATCTCTGGTTGAGGAGCCGCCCACCACCACCACGGTAACCCCGACGGTCTTATCGAATATGGCCCATCAGCCGCAGCAGGAGCCGGAAGGGGAGGCTGCGGTTGCGGAACTGGTTGACGGTGCCAAAAGCAAAGAGGGCCAGGCGTGGGATGTGGAACAACACCGTCCCGGATAGACCCGAATGGCCGATCATCGCCGGAGTTGGCGTCAGCGGTGAATACCAGCGGGGTGGTGCAAACCGCATCATCCCGATCCCATACTCGAGCGGGGCGAATATCCGGTTCCAGTTGGACGTCATCTCGGCGAGGTACCCGGCTGGAAACAATTCACCGCCGATGAAGGCACGCAGGAACCGCAGCCCGTCGGCCGCCGTCGACACCAGCCCACCGTCGGGACCTGTCGAGGCAAGCGCGTTCGGGATGCGCAATGGGGTGCGGCCATACATCGTCGGTGCTACCTCGCCATAACGATGGAGCGTGTCGGGGGTAAACAGCCATGTGCCATTTAGGTCGAGTGGTTCGATCACCCGACGGCGGATGGCCTTCTCGTAGGTGACTCCCGTGGCTACCTCTATTACCCGGCCCAACAGTTGGAAGTTGGTGTCCGAGTACTGCGCCTTGCCCGGTGTCGAAGGGGCGAAGCGGCTCGGCATGGCTCGGGCCGCCTCGATGGCGTCATCGAAGGTCCAGGCGACGTCCGACCGCACCATGTCCGCCAGCAAGGTTGTTCCGTCGGGGCGCGTCTGTTCGAAGTAGTCGGGAATCCCCGACGTCTGAGTCAACAGCTCACGCAGGGTGACCGCCGAGCCGTGATCGTGTCCGTCGTGTACGTTCAACCCCCGCATCTGATCCTCGCCAAGCAGGTCGGCGACCTGGGTGTCAAGCGTGAATGCGTGTTCGTCGCGGAGCTGCATGATTGCCGCGGTGGTGTAGAGCTTGGTGGTGCTAGCGATGAAGTGCGACCGAGCAGCGTCGCCGTGACTCCAGGTGAAGCCAGTGGCGGGTTGGTCAATGGCGAAGGTCAACTCCGATGTCGTCGGCTTGGCGGTGTAACGCGCCGCTATCCGATCTAGCTTGCAGGGATCTGGTGCGCTCATGGACGGACCTCCTCGAGTTGTCGTTCGGTGGCGTCCAGCCAGTCCAACTCGGCCTGTGCGTGGGCGATACCGTTGGTCAGGGTGGCGACGCGGAGCACCTGACCGAGATCGGCAGGCCTTGCCGGAACGGGGATTGCCTGCAACGTCGCCAGTAGCTCGCTCGCCTCCTGCCGACGGGCGGCCAGTAGTTCCCGCACCTCGCCCACCGGCCGTCTGTCGGCAAAGAACAGACGCGCCAGGAACGGCTCGCGTGTCGGAGGTGATTTCAAGGGCGACGCTAGCCAGCGGTCCAGCTCCTCCAGCCCACTGTTGGTCACCTTGTGGAGATGCAGATTGGGCCGATCGTCCTGCACCTTCGTCCGGCGTGACGCCAGACCGTCGTCCACCAGACCGGCCAGCGTGCGATACACCTGCGATTGATCGGCCGTCCAGAAATGCGCGACGCTGTCGTCGATCACCTTCTTCAAGTCGTAGCCGCTCATGGGTCGGATGGCGAGCATTCCAAGAATTGCATGTCGTAGAGTCATAGCTATAGGATAACACATATATATGTATTAGCCAATAGCCTCCATGAGATCTGTTCGGGTGGCTATTCCTCGCGTACCTAGCTCATAACCCTCAGGACATCGTTCCGCTTTTGGCTGAGGTTCGGTTCCTTCAGGACATCCTTCCGCTAGCTGAGGGGGTTTCCGGTGGGACATCGTTCCGGAGGGGTTCATATGAGGGTTGGTGAGATCTGATAGTCGCCGTGGTGGATGATCTCGCCGTCGAGGGTGACAACGATGACTTTCTGGGATCGGACTTTGATGCAGGCGAAGCGACTCCCGTCGCTCCAGCGGAACTTTTGGAGGCAGCGGGCTGCTTGTGGGCAGGCATAATCACCGTATGGACCACATAGGCCGATCAGGTGATCCCAGGCTCTCCTTCGACAGTGCGGTTGCCGACTACGACGAGATTCGCCCGACCTACCCGGCCGAGGTCTTCAATGTCCTTTTCGCACTCCTGCCACCCCAGCCTGAAGTGTTGGAAGTCGGGCCGGGTACTGGTCAGGCCACAAGGGATCTCCTCGCCCGCGGTGCCATCGTCCACGCCATCGAGATCAACCCGACGATGGCGGCCAAGCTGCGCTCGAATCTCGCCTCCAAGCACCTTCATGTGAGTGTCGGTGACTTTGAGGAGATCGAGCTCGCAGCGGATGGTGTGGATGCCGTATTCTCCGCCACCGCGTATCACTGGATATCTCCCAAAGCTCAACTCGATCGGCCCGCCGCGATTCTGCGACCGGGTGGCATCATCGCGATCGTCGATCTCATACAGGTGGACTCGCCTGATGATCGAGGCTTCTTCGCCGCGGCGCAGCCGATCTACGAGCGCTACGGGCAAGGCCACTCGGGTCCACCGGCCCCAACGAGGGAGGATGTCGAATCCGCGATCCGCAGGGCGCTCACCGAGGACCAACGCTTCAGCGACGTCGTCGTGCATCGATACGACTGGAACCAGAAGTACTCCGCCTCCGACTACCACAAGCTGATGCTCTCGTACTCAGTCACCCAGATGATGGACGATTACGACCGGGTGGGACTGTTGAAAGATATGGAGTCGTTTGTCAACGAGTGTTTCGACGGGTATGTCACCCGGCCCCTGGTGGTCACGATTACCACGGCGACACTGGTCTGAGCACCACGTCCCTTCAGGCTAAGCATGGCATACTGATCTCCGAGCCCCGGTCGAATGCTGGAAACGGCTTCGCCCCAATGCGGGAGCGAGAGATCTGGTTGACGACACACCCTCGGCGGTCGTCGACGGGAGGCGACTAGACGCATCTCGTCGTTCAAACGGGTAAAGGGGGACGACGCTAGGGATACCCGAGTCGTGAAGTTCTATCGCAAGCAATCAATACGGGGAAATCCCGCAGCACCATCATCACCTTACGTTGGCGAGTCATCACAGTTGGGATGGTCGCTGCTACCAGTTCGTAGGCGGGTGACGGCACAGTTCGCCACGCATTCAGTCAGGGAGGTCGAAGGCGGCTCGAATCGCCTCTACAAGTTGGAACTCGGCGTCGTCTGACAGGTACCCGATCCGGTCGAGGACGCTGGCGCCGGGGACCGTCATGATGTTGTCGCAACTGATCACACTCTCCGATTCGAGGCCGTTGGCCACACCGACTGGCACCTCGGTGGCTATGTCGTAGATGGTGGTGGTTATAGGGGCGACCGTGATGTTATGGAGGAAGGTGGTGGCGACCTCGCGTGTGAGGATGACAGCTGGACGGGTCTTATCGAGGCGCACTTTGTGGATGGGACGCATCAGTCCAGGTCGAGTGGCGTGTGTGAGGCGGTCTCGACTGCCGCAGTGAGTTCGGGGTAGCTAGCTGCGCCCGCTTCTTTCATCTTGTTGATGTCTTTGAGAGCCTGGACGCGACGTTGCTCTCGGGATACGAGTCGGGCGATGAGATCGGCGCGGCTTCGGGCTGTTCCATCTGCCACCTCCTCGTCTATGAAGTCCACCACTTGGGTATCGAGTCGAATCGCAATCTGGGTTTTCATATCCATTGATCTTAGCATCCCATGACGGGATGTACTCCTGATGGCCCTGTTGAGACCCGAGATGGCCCGCACCGAATAGGCTCGTGGGTCGAGAGGTGTCGTGCACGACAACGAGCTCCTGACTCGTTTACGTGCGCGGTGGTGGCGGTCACCCCGCGGGTGTCACACCCCTCGGAACTCTGCGGGGCCCCTCGGTCCTCTAGTTCTCACGGAAGAACCACCAGGTCGAGATCACTGAACTGGCGGAATGCGGCGTCGGTGGTAACCAGGGTGAAGCCGCCGGCGAGAGCGAACGCGGCCAGGTAGGCGTCCATCCAGAGCTTCGGTGATGCCGAGTCCCGTTGGGCGAATCGACGCCACATCGACTCGAGTTCCGGAGGCTCTGCTCTGTGGAAGGAGACGCGATCGTCTCCGAGGAGAGACTCGTAGGCTGCCCAAGCCTCGTCGTTGGTGAGGGGAGGATTACCGTATGGTGCGAGAACGGCGGCGTTGGTCAGCAGTCGGAGGAAGGTCTGCTGAGTGGCACGGCAGAACTGGATTACAGCGGGTTCGTCAATCGTGTCCAGCCAGGCCCGGACCGCGGGGTGGTGAACGTGACCAGACAGAGCCATGGCGAGCCAAATGTTGCTGTCACACAGGATCACCGATCATGCCCCGAGAAGGCGTCTGCTTCCTCGGTGAGGAGAATTGCGGCGACACGCTCGGGTGTCATCTCATCGTCGGAGCGGGCTTGGTGGGCGCACTCAACAAGCGGGAGTCGGACCCGTTGCTCGATCCGGGCTGGAGCGGCACCTCCTTGAGCGAGCCCTCGCCTGAGTGCGTCGGCCACGACATCCTTGATTCGGCGGTTCTCGTTGACCGCACGGATTTTGATTTCGCGCATCAACTCGTCCGGAAGCTCCAAGGTAGTTTTCATGGGTTCCCATATTACCATAGAACTGGGTTTCGCCCGCCGAGAGGTGGAGATGACCGAGGCGATCCGTGAGTCCAAGGAGATCGATGACTGGTCAAAGGAAGAAGAAGACGAACACGGCGACCGTGGGTCGCCCCGACGACTACCAAATTGAGGCAACCGAGTTCGGACACCTCATCTGGCAGGTGGCCGGGTTCCTGAGGAACTCGACCACCATGAGTCGGGGAGTGCGTGATCGGAAAAAGAGCGCTCAGTTTGACAATCTCCGGTTAGGCGACCACAAGTAAGGGTAAGGACGACGACACCGATTGGCGTTGGATCCGGATGCACCCCCTGGACAATTTGGTGCTCGGTGACGCACTCGCCGCCCAGGCGAAGACCCACCGAGACGAGCCCTTCCTCAAGTTCCGGGATGGCGAAAACACCTACGGCGAGGTCGACCAGACCGCCGATCGGGTGGCTCAAGGGCTGCTCGCAAACGGCATGAAGAAGGGCGACCACGTCGCCCTCATGATGTCCAACTCGGCAGAATTCCTCTATGCGGTGTTCGCCCTCGCCCGATTGGGTGCGGTGGCCGTACCGATCAACACCGCCTACAGGGGCACCCTGCTGCGGCATGTCCTCGACAACTCCGAGGCCACCGTGCTCATCGTCGACTCCGACCTCATGGACCGGATCACGCTCAAGCACCACGAGTCGTCGCATCTCAGGCTGGTTGTGGTCAACACGGATGATCCGATCACCTCCGACTTCCTCGGGCTTCGTACTATCCGCTACTCCTCCCTCTTGGATCACGGCGGGGAACGCCCCGAGACCAAGGTCCTGTTCTCCGACCTGCAGGCGATCATGTACACCTCGGGAACCACGGGTCCCAGCAAGGGCGCGATGGTCCCCCACTCCCTCGCCCTCACCTGCGCCGCCGACTCGGTCCGATTCGTCAGCCGGGGGAGCTCGACCATCTACTCGCCTCTGCCGCTCTTCCACGCCGCCGGGCTGTGGGACGGGATGATGGCCGCCCTCATCACTGGCACCAGTATCGCCATCGTCGACAGGTTCAGCGCCTCCCGCTTCTGGGAGGACGTCCGCCACTTCGGAGCCGGGACGGTTATGGGGGTCTTCTCCATGATCCCCATCCTCCTCAACCAGCCCAGACAACCTGACGACCTCGCCAACCCGCTCAAGACCTTCTACATGGGAAAGTCGTCGCTCGACGAGGACTTCATGGCAAGGTTCGGCGCCCACACGGTGGAGACATACACCAGCACCGAGATCGGGATCGGGACCGCCAGCCCCTACGGGGCGTGGCGGATCGGGTCGATGGGACAAGCCAACGAAGATCGCTTCGAGGTAGCCGTCGTCGACGAGCACGACCGTCCCCTCGGACCCGGCGATCCTGGTGAATTGGTGGTGCGGCCCCACCAACCGGATGTGATCACCAGGGGCTATCTGGGGCGCGATGACGCTACCGCCGAGACCTTCCGCAACCTGTGGTTCCACACCGGCGATCGTGCCTATGTCGATGACGACGGCTACTACTACTTCCTCGACCGGATGGATGACTCCATCAGAAGGAGCGGCGAGAACATCTCCGCTTTCGATCTCGAGTCGGGGCTCAACCTCCATCCGGGTGTGTTGGAGAGTGCCGCCATCGCCGTCCCCTCCGATCTGGAGGAGGACGAGGTCAAGATCGTGGTGGTCGGAAAGCCCGGGGCGAACCTCGACGAGGAGGAACTCATCGGGTACTGCGATGAGAACCTGCCGGATTTCATGGTCCCGCGCTACGTCGAGCTGGTCGACTCCCTACCCCGCACACCAACCGACAAGGTCGCCAAGCACAAGCTCCGTGAGATGGGAGAAGAGGGGCTCACGGCCACCACATGGGACCGGGTGGAATCCCAGACACCAGATACAGGCGTCAAACAGCGTCGTATCGGGTAGACGACAACCATTCCCTACCGTTGAGAGTCCATGGACTGGAAAGACACAGCCCAACAAGCTGCGTTTCGCACCGAGGTGCGGGAATTTATCGCGGATGCGTTCCCCGACGACTACCAACCCGACCACCAGAGCGAGCAGAGCCTCGAACCCGAGGATGTGGCTGGCTACAACTGGACCGTCGACGCCCGCTCCGACGACGCCGACCGCCAGAGGGCAGCCCGTGACTGGGCCGAGGCTCTCGCCCAGAAGCGCTGGGTGGCGCCGCACTGGCCATCCGAGTACGGGGGTGCCGGTCTGGGGCCGATCGAGGAGTTGATTCTCCAAGAGGAGATGATGCGCGCCGGTGTTCCCACCGTGAACGGCATCGGGGTTAACCTGTTCGGGCCGACACTCCTTCAATACGGCACCGAGGAGCAAAAGGAGGAGCACCTCCCCCCCACCGCCAGGGGCGAGCGCACCTGGGCACAGTGTTTTTCCGAGCCGGGGGCCGGGTCCGATCTGGCATCCCTCTCCACTCGTGCTGTGCGCGACGGCGACGAGTACGTCGTCAACGGACAGAAGGTGTGGACATCGCTCGCCCAGTACGCCGATTGGTTGTTCGTGCTAGCCCGCTCCGACCCCGACGCCCACCGTCACCGTGGGCTCACCCTGCTCATGGTGGATTCCGCCAGCCCCGGGGTGACGATCCGACCCATCACCGATATCCGGGGAGCGGCGCCATTCGCCGAGATCTTCTTTGAGGAGGTCCGGGTTCCCGCCACCAACCGCATCGGCGAGGAGCACCGGGGGTGGTATGCCGCCATGGCGACACTGACCTTCGAACGGGCCGGGATCGGCGCCACCATCAAGTACGAGAAGGCGTTGTCCCGTCTCATCGACTCCCTCGACGACGAGGACGAATCACGGTTCGTCCGTGCCGACTGGAATGACTCCCTGCGCCACGAGATCGCCCGTAGGCACACCGAGATCAGCGTTCTCGCCAACATCGCCCGCTTTACCGTCTCCAAGCAGGCGGCGGGCGAGGTGCCGGAGTATGAGGCGTCCGTCAACCAGCTCTTCAGCGCCGAACTACACCAGAGGATGGCCCGTACCGGCGCCAAGATGTTCGGCGAGTCCTCCGGCCTCTGGCAGAGAGAGGGCGCACCTATAGGCGCGGAGTTCGCCCATATGCGTCTCGATGCGGTAGCGGCCACCCTACTGGCGGGAACGGCCGAGATTCAACGCAACGTTATCGCCACCCGTGGCCTTGGGCTGCCACGACGGTGATACCAAGTATCCGCAACACCAACCACCTAGGAGGCTGGGAAACAAGACATGGCATATGACACGCTCACCGTGAAGATCAGCGACAACGTCGCCTGGCTCACCCTCAACCGACCCGACAAGCTGAACGCACTCAACCCGAAGATGATGGAGGAGCTGCGTCATGCCTTCAATGACCTGGACGAGCGTGAGGATGTGCGAGCAGTGCTGATACGAGGCGAGGGCCGGGCGTTCTGCGCGGGAATGGATCTCAAATGGTCGGAGGAGCTGAGCGATGCCGAGCGATTGGAGCAAGGTCGTCTCGGTGGGAAGACCTTCGACATGATGGAACGGATGGAGGTTCCCGTCATCGCTGCCGTGCATGGCCACGCCGTAGGCGGGGGGCTCGAGATCGCGCTGGCAGCCGACCTGATCGTCGCCTCGGAGGAATCCAACATGGGTCTGGTAGAGATCACCCTCTCCGCCGATCCCCCCTTTCGGCCCAAAATGACCGAGGACGGCGACCCCGACCAGCCCACATTTGGGGGGAGTGCACCGGGTTGGGGTGGTGTGAGACGGCTACCGGAACGGATCGGAAAGGCCCGGGCGAAGCAGATGCTGTTCACGGGGATGACGGTGGACGGCCGCAAGGGCTACGAGATGGGTTTGGTGGCAGACGTCTACCCGGCCGACGAATTCGAGGCCCAGGTGACAGAGCTGGCGACACGGATCGGGGCGATGAACCGCAGCAACCTTCGGCTGGTCAAAGAGCTGGTCAACACCGGGGCCGACTGGGTCGAGCCCCACGTCGGTTAGATGGCGGGACTCATGGAGATCTATCGATTCGATCACATCAGCCAGGTGGTACCCGAGCTCGACCGCCAACTCGATCGGCTGGAAGGCCTCTTCGGATTCTCCCGTGTCCAAACCTGGGAGGCGGATGGACACCGGGGTGCCCGTCTCGCCGTTCCCGGGAGTTGGGGCCATCACTGGGAGGTACTGAGCCCAGAAGGTGAATCTCCACTTCAGTCGTTCCTCGACGACAAGGGAGGTCGGCCCGGCCTGCACCACGTCGCCTTCGAGGTTCCCGACCTGCCTTCAGCCGTGGTGGAGCTGGAGAAGAACGGGATCGAGGTCAACGGCGATCCGGATGATGGCTGGGTGGAGGCGTCACTTTCGCCCCCGGACTTCGGACCCGGGTTTCTCTTCCGGCTCCGTGGTCCCGGCACGGGCCCGATGTGCGGCGACGATGGCCTGGTGTCAACGTCTGGCAAGCGCCGACTCGACAGACCCTCCCTCGGGATCGTCGGCATCGACCATGTCAGTCAGGCGTTCCCCGACAGGGACATCCTCGCCCGGTGGTACCGCGACCTGGCAGGGTTCGTCGAGGTGTGGCGCACCCCCGAAGAGGAGCATCCTGACATGGCCGACCTGGTGATGAACATCCCGGGCACCAGTGTCTGCTGGGAGATCATCATGCCCCGCGGCGAGGACTCCTTCATCGACCGGTTCTGGGATAAGAACGGAGCCGCGGTTCACCATGTGACCTTCGAGGTCGCGGACTGGGACACCGCACTCTCCGCCGCGTCCCATCACGAGGTGGAGACCTTCGACTCCAACGAGGGCGTCACCGACGGGGCTGCGTGGCGCGATGCGTTCATCCACCCCAAATTGACCGGCGGTGTGCTGGTGCAGCTCTTCTGGGAGGAGCAGCCCGGGGTATGGGTCCGTTCGGACAAGATTCCTCCGGAGTAGCCGATGGACCTGACACTCACCGAGAATCAGGAGATGATCGCGGAGACGGCCCGCGACCTCCTCGAAGCCAGATCGCCGATTGCCCATGTCCGTGAGTTGGTCGACGATGCCAGGGGTTATTCACCAGAGCTGTGGACGGAACTCTCCGAGATGGGCTGGACCGGCCTCGCCATCCCCGAGGATCATGGTGGCGAGGGCGCCGGGTTCGTGGAGCTTTGCCTCATCATCGAGGCCATGGGCGGCACCCTGCTGCCGGGCCCATTCGTCCCAACGGTGGCGATTGCCGCCACCGCCATAACCGAGCACGGCAGCGACACGCTCAAAAAGGACCATCTCGGTGCCATCGCCAGCGGGGAGCGCATCGTAAGCTATCTGCGCGCCTCGCCAGGACCGGGGTGGCCGGAGCACGGTTCATCAGTGGCCACCGACGAGGATGACGGGAGTCACGTCCTCAGCGGATCGGCCCAGTTCGCGTCGTATGCGGAAGCAGCCGACGTGCTAATGGTGGTTACCCAAAGTGAGGATCCGGAAGATCTCACCGTCTTCCTCATCGATTCCGAGAGCGACGGATTGTCCATCGAACCGTTGGACACGGTGGGTCTCGACCATCAGGCGGTGGTCGGATTCGACGGGGTGCAGGTTGGTCCCGCCGAGATCCTCGGGGAACCCGGGTCCGGCCGGGAGGTGGTCGACACGATTGAGACCTACGGTGCCGCCGCCACCTGCGCCGGGATGGTGGGTGGAGCTCAACGGGTGCTGGGCATGACTCTGGAGTATGCCGGTGACCGGGAACAGTTCGACACCCCGATCGGGGCTTTTCAGGCGGTGCAACACCACTGCGCCAACATGGGTGTCGATGTCCTCTCTTCCCGCCTCATGGCGTACGAGGCTATCTGGCGTCTGGGCGAGGGCCTCGACGCCACCCGCGAGGTATCGATGGCGAAGGCCTGGGTGAGTGAGGCGTACGAGCGGGTGTGTGCTCTGGCTCACCAGATCCACGGCGCCATCGGCTACACGGAGGAACACGACCTGCATCTCTATCTGCGTCACGCCACCTCTCTCGCCCTCGCCTTTGGCGATGCCGACCACCACTGGGCCCGTGTCGCAGATCATCTCGGAATCCCGGACAGAAGTCACCGCCGGCCGATGTGATCTAGGCCAGCACCACCAGATAGTCTTCACAAATGGTCGGTGGTACCGAGAGGAAGACGAAGGGTCTGGTCGCAGCGACCATACCTGTAGCCACAGCGGTGGGGATATTCGGGATCGTCTACGGAGCGGCTGCAGCGCCCGTCTTCGGTAGCACCCTCACCATTATGAGTTCGGTAATCATCTTCTCGGGTGCGGCGCAGTTCCTGATGCTGGCGCTCGTGGTCGCCGGAGCGACACCTCTGGCGGTTCTCGGCGGTGTTGCCACCCTTGCCATGCGGCACTTCCCGTTGGGCGCCGTGCTGCAACCACGGCTCACAGAGGGTCGAACAAGTCGGGTTCTGGCCGCATGGTTCCTCCTCGATGAGACCACCGGTCTCGCCCTGACCCGGGATGAGCCCCCAGAGCACACTCTTCGGTTCAGTGGCACGATTCTCTATGTCTTCTGGATCGTGGGCACGATTCTGGGCGTCTTGGGTGGCTCGGTTGCCGCTATCGAACCCCTCGCCGTTGCTCTGTTCCCAGTGCTGTTCATCGGACTGGCAGCACTGACTGGTTCGACCATCAATGATGCCGTCCGGGCCGTTCTCTCCGGCCTGATGACCCTCGGTCTTGTTGCGGTCTGGCCCGAGGCAGGTGCCCTTGGGGCAATCGGTGTCGCCATCTTCGTCGCCGCGGTGCTTGCTAGACCATGAGTGTTCTAACCCTCATCGCCGCTGGACTTATCACCTACGTCAGCAGGGTGGCCGCCTTCGCCCTCCTCCCACCCATCCGGGGGCGTCTCGCCGACCTCGTGCAGCGCCTCCCGGCCCCGTTGTTCGCCGCACTCGCCGCTCTCAGCCTCTCCGACATAGAGGGTGGTTTCGTCAATCCGCCCATCCTCGTTGCAATGGGATGTGCCCTGATTTCTACCCGCTGGTCTTCGCTTCTCATCACCCTCGCCTCCGGGCTCGGAGGCTATTTGGTGGCTTCGCTTATCTGGTAGGAAGCACTTCGATTCCGGCTCGGAATATGTACTGCTCCGCCGGTCCACTACCCTTTTGGCCAAGAGACGAACCGGAAGTTTGGCTCGTCGCAAACGCAAGGAAAGTGCAATGGCAGTTGGTACCGTCAAGTTCTTCAATAGTGAGAAGGGCTACGGATTCATCACTCAGGACGAGGGCGCAGACGTCTTTGTCCATTACTCCAACATCGAGGGTTCGGGCTTCCGGAATCTCGAGGAGGGCCAGCGGGTCGAATACGATGTCGCTCCTGGTCGAAAGGGAGATGAGGCTCAGAACGTCCGGGTGGTGTGAACACTCAGGTTTAGAGCAGTAGAGAAGAACGCCGCCGGACCCCGGCGGCGTTCTCGCGTCTTGGGACTCGCCGTCGGGAAACCGGTGGCGTTTTTCGCATTCGAGTGCAGTCGGGCGACGCCTCCCTTATGCACAACCGGGCCTGGCCACTAGTCTTGTTGCCAAGAGACGACCCGGAACTTTGAGTCGTCGCAACCAAGGAAAAGGCTATGGCAGTAGGCACCGTCAAGTTCTTCAATGGTGAGAAGGGCTACGGATTCATCACTCAGGACGAAGGCGAAGACGTCTTCGTCCACTATTCCAACATCGAGGGTTCGGGTTTCCGGAACCTCGAGGAGGGCCAGCGCGTCGAATACGACGTCGCTCCCGGCCGAAAGGGAGAAGAGGCTCAGAACGTCCGAGTGGTGTGAACACTCAGGTTTGGAGCAAGGCGACAACGCCGTCGGGAAACCGGCGGCGTTATCGCGTCAAGGGACTCTTGAACGTACCGTCGCAGGCGGTAGGGGCGCCTCGGGGCCTCTAGAAGGGGAGAGAGACTGGTTCCGCCAGGTCGTCGAGCCACCGTCGGACCGGGTCTTCCCATTCTTCGATCTCAGCTGGTGTTGCCCTAGAGAGGGCCCGCGTCCACCCGAGTGCTCGGCCCAGCTTGGCGACTTGCATGGCGTCACGGACATGATCGTAAAGTTCCGAGCGGGTGGCGAGATCGGTCCATGGCCTGAGGTATGCATCACACACTCGTCTGATCT